>NZ_VDHB01000071.1:0-31364 GCF_006227735.1 Testudinibacter sp. 'clade 2' | reverse complement strand
AGATCAACAGACCCTAAAAACAACTATCAACAGACCCTATTTTCAAGGTAAAAAAATACCGCACTTAAAAGTGCGGTATTCAATATATTTTTGCTTAAGACGTCATTATTTAGAAATGTGAGCAACTAAGTCTAATACTTTGTTTGAATAACCGATTTCGTTGTCGTACCAAGAAACGACTTTAACGAAGGTGTCAGTTAATGCGATACCGGCTTTAGCATCGAAAGTCGATGTTAATGGGCAGCCGTTGAAGTCGGTAGAAACCACTTCATCTTCAGTGTAACCTAGCACGCCTTTCAATTCATTTTCAGAAGCGCGTTTCATTTCAGCACAGATTTCTGCATAAGTTGCTGGTTTTGCCAGATTAACGGTCAGGTCAACCACAGAAACGTTAGTAGTAGGAACACGGAACGCCATACCGGTCAATTTGCCGTTCAATTCAGGAATGACCACACCAACTGCTTTTGCAGCGCCTGTTGATGAAGGAATGATGTTTTGTGCCGCACCGCGACCACCACGCCAGTCTTTGGCAGATGGACCGTCAACGGTTTTCTGAGTAGCGGTGGTAGCATGAACAGTGGTCATTAAACCGTCTTTGATGCCCCATTTGTCGTTCAATACTTTCGCGATTGGCGCTAAGCAGTTTGTGGTGCAAGAAGCGTTAGAAACGATGTCTTGACCTGCATAAGTATCAAAGTTAACACCGTTAACGAACATTGGTGTTTTGTCTTTAGAAGGACCTGTTAATACCACTTTTTTCGCACCGGCGGTAATGTGTTTGCGTGCAGTTTCGTCGGTTAAGAACAAACCTGTTGCTTCAACAGCAACGTCAACCCCGATTTCATCCCATTTTAAGTTTGCAGGATCACGTTCTGCTGTAACACGAATGGTTTTACCGTTAACAACCAAGTTACCGTCTTTCACTTCAACTGTACCGTCGAAGCGGCCGTGAGTTGAATCGTATTTTAACATGTATGCCATGTAATCCGCATCGATCAAGTCGTTGATACCGACAACTTCGACATCAGAACGGTTGATAGAAGCACGAAATACGAAACGACCGATACGGCCAAAACCATTAATACCAATTTTAATTGCCATGAGATTTTACCCTTCATTAATGTTTAACAAAATTACTACATTTTGCCGTTATTTTCACATAAAAATAACTGATTTGATGCTATTTTAACGTGTTGTAGCAGCGCCATGTAACTGTGTGAAGTATATCACAGATTTGTATTGGTTCGAAACAACAAATTATTGCGTCAAGTCAAGATAGCTCAAAGAATATAGCAGATAATAAAATGGCTTTATAGCAGAAAAAACAGGATATATTAGCGAGTTTTGTTTTAGAATAAGGTTGATGTAGAACCTTGGGAGGAACAATGAAAACAAAAGAACAACTTACGCCAGAACAGCAGCGAATTTGTCTGGAGCAAGGCACCGAATTGCCGTTCAGCGGAAAATTATTGCAGCAGCAGGGGATGGGGTTATACCGCTGTTTATTGTGCAATTCGCCGCTATTTGTTTCGGACACTAAATTTGATGCCAGTTGCGGTTGGCCGAGTTTTTATCAACCGGTATCCGAGCAGGCGATCCGCTATTTGGATGATTACAGCTTGTCACGCCACCGTACTGAAATTCGTTGCGGTCACTGTGATTCTCATTTAGGGCATGTTTTCGATGATGGTCCGCCGCCGACCGGCTTACGGTTTTGTGTTAACTCGGTTTCACTTATTTTCGAAAATCAGGAAAGTGGCGAAATAATAGAAGGTTAATAGTTTAAAAATGTGATTTGGTTAGCATTTTTTTATATAAGATCATAAATGGTTATTCTTTTTATAGAACTTGATTACAATACTTCATTATTGACAAATTATACGCTAGAAAAAAGAGATTCAGGGTAGAAAAATGAATTACAGCAGTGCGATTTTACGTAATTTTTTGGGTAAAACACCGGATTGGTACAAGGCTTGTATTTTAGGATTTTTAATTGTTAATCCGATTATTTACTTTACCATCAGCCCGTTTTGGGCGGGTTGGCTGCTGGTTGCAGAGTTCATTTTCACCTTGGCAATGGCATTGAAATGCTATCCGTTGCAAGCCGGTGGTTTGTTGGTGATTGAAGCGGTTTTCATCGGCATGACTTCACCGGATCACGTGATGCATGAAATTATGGCGAATATCGAAGTTCTCCTGCTACTGGTATTTATGGTGGCAGGGATTTTCTTTATGAAGCAGCTGCTGCTGTTTATTTTTACCAAATTACTGTTGGGGATCCGCTCAAAATTGCGTCTGTCATTGGCGTTTTGCCTGAGTGCGGCTTTTTTGTCGGCTTTTTTAGATGCCTTGACCGTCGTTGCGGTGATTATCAGTGTCGGCACCGGCTTTTATGCGGTATATCATAAAGTCGCTTCCGGTTACACCTTTGACGATAACTCTGACGATATTTTTAATGATCAAAAAATTGATATGTCACGCAATACGTTAGAGCAATTTCGCAGTTTCCTGCGCAGTTTAATGATGCACGCCGGGGTCGGTACCGCACTTGGTGGGGTGATGACGATGGTTGGTGAGCCGCAAAATTTGATTATTGCGGCACAGGCAGGTTGGGGATTCAGCGAATTTTTCTTACGCATGTTGCCGGTGACTTTGCCGGTGTTGATTTGCGGAACGTTAACCTGTTTGGCACTAGAGCGTTTTAAAGTATTCGGCTACGGGCAGCGTTTGCCACAAAAAGTATGGGTGGTATTGGCGCGTTATGAGCGCGAGCAGAGCCGTAAATTGACGGATCAAGATCGTCTGCGGCTGTATGTGCAAGCACTGATCGGGATTTGGCTGATTTGTGGCTTGGCGTTTCATTTAGCAGCCGTGGGGTTGATTGGTCTGAGTGTGATTATTTTGGCGACCGCACTTTGTGGTATCACTGAAGAACACGCCTTGGGCAAAGCCTTTCAAGACGCGCTGCCGTTTACCGCACTTTTAGTGGTATTTTTTGCGGTGGTGTCGGTGATCATCGATCAAGGACTGTTCCAGCCGATTATTAATTTTGTGCTGCACGCCTCAGATGAGACACAATTAGCGCTGTTCTATATTTTTAACGGTTTACTGTCTGCCATTTCCGATAATGTGTTTGTCGGCACAGTATATATTAATGAAGCCAAAGCAGCATTGACGGCTGGGACGATTACACAGCAACAGTTTGAGCTGATTGCGGTGGCGATCAATACCGGAACCAACTTGCCGTCGGTGGCGACACCAAACGGACAGGCGGCTTTTCTGTTTTTATTAACATCATCATTTGCACCATTAATTCGTTTATCTTATGGACGAATGGTTTATATGGCTTTACCTTATACTATCGTTTTAGCGCTAGTTGGGTTAGTATCGGTAGAACTGTTTTTACCTAAATTCACCCTTTGGTTCCAAAGTATCGGTGTATTTTGACAACATAATAAGGAAAGCGAATGTTATATTACTTAAAGCAGGTTTCCCTTAGCCGTGGCAGTTGGTTGCTGCTGTTGCTGTCCTGTTTGGCGTTTGAAGCCACTGGGCTATATTTTCAACACGTCATGAAATTAGAACCCTGTGTGATGTGTATTTATGAACGTGTTGCCATTGCCGGCGTGGCATTGGCAGCATTGATTGGAATGGTTGCACCGCGATTGTTGCTGATCCGTTTATTAGCCTTAGCGGTTGGCTTGGCAAGTGCGGTGAAAGGGCTGTTATTGGCGCTACAACATACTGATTATCAACTGAATCCGGTGCCGTGGAATCAGTGCCCGCTGATGGTAGAATTTCCCTCTACCTTGCCGTTAAATAAGTGGCTGCCGCAAATGTTTGAAGCTTACGGATCTTGCAGCGAAATCCAGTGGTCGCTGTTTGGTTTTGCTATGCCGCAGTGGTTAATAGCAATTTTTATCGGCTATATTTTGGTGTTGGGCTTGGTATTGATCAGCCAAATTAAACCGAGTCGCCGTCAGCGAACCCTGTTTAAGTAACAATAGGTATATAGTCTGACTACAAAGTGCGGTTTTGACCGCACTTTGTATTTTAGCCGTAAGATCAACAGACCCTAATAGCCTGAAATATTAAAATCCGGGATAAACAGATTCTGTTTGAGCCGCTTCACCTGTGTTATCAAGCTGCCGTCCGGATACAATTCGAACTCGCGCCAACCCGGAGGCAAAATATCCAAGTTGAAGTGGTAACTGTCGGATTTAAACTGAATGCAGGTTGATGGTGTTGTCAGGATTCGATAGGTATTCCACTGGGTATCCATTTCCTGATGGATGTGCCCGCTAATAATCGCTTTAATATGACGATGTTGTTGCAGACAGCTTAAAAACTCTGAGGTATTACGTAGATTATGTTGATCCAGCCAAGCGGAGCGGGTTGGAGCAATATGGTGATGCAGTACCACCAGCGTATATAAATCAGGATATTGTTCTATTTTTGCGATCAACCAGTCTAATTGATATTGATTCAGATAGCCGTGCGGCACATTCAGCACTTGGCTGTCCAACATCAAAATTTGCCAGTTATTGTTGACGATAATGTGTTTTAGCGGAGAGATAAATTCCGGATAACGGTTTAAGGTTTCAACCATGTGTGGCTGATAATCATGGTTGCCAGGAATCCAAAAAACCGGTTTTTGCAACTGTGAAATCTCTTCACTGAAATAGCGATATCCTTCCGGATTATTGTCTTGGGTCAAATCTCCGGTCGCTAATACAAATTCAAAAGCGAACGGCGTTTGTTGAATCTCGGATAGAACTGCCTTGAAGCTGTCGAAAGTATTAATTCCCAACAACTCCGCTTTTTTATCGGCAAACAGATGCGGGTCGGTTACTTGAATAAACCGAACCGGCAGCTTGTCAGAATGGTGTAGAAAAGTCGTTCTCAAAATATACCAACAAAATTGATAAAAAATAAAAATAAGTTATAACTGATAAGATACTGTTTTTTATAAAAATGTCAGTAGTTTTATATTAAAAATGCTAGTAGGCGCACATTTTGTATTAAATAATCTTGAAAAATTAGAGTTACATCACTTTTTTTAGGCTATGCCCATAATTTTTTCAAACGTGGATAATTTAACTGTAGCCACTGTAAGCCGATCACTGCAATACTGTTGTCGATTTTACCGCTTTCAACCCACTGATAAGCCTGTTCGCGGCTGACGACGTGCACTTTGATGTCCTCATGTTCTTCTGCCAAACCATGTAAACCATCGGCTTTAGCCGCATCAACTTTGCCGGCAAACAGGTGAATGCGTTCAAACACGCCGCCGGGGCTGTCCCAAACGCTCAGTGCCGGAATAATCTGCTGAATTGTGACCCCGGCTTCTTCTTGTGCCTCACGCAGTGCTACTTGTTGTGCTTGTTCGCCTTGTTCTACCATGCCGGCGATCAATTCCAGCAGCCAAGGAGATTGTGGGCTGCCGGCAACATAAGCACCGATCCGCACTTGTTCGACTAAAACCACTTGATCGCGCTTTGGATCATAGGCGATAACCGCAGAAGCCGCACCTTTGTAGAGTAGTTCGCGGGTGACTGTGCCGCTGTAACCACCGGCAAACAATTTGTGGCGGAATTGGATTTTATACAGTTTAAAAAAACCATCATAGACCAGATCTTGCTGTTCAACCGTTAAATCAGCGCTGGAAAATTGTTCAATCGACATACATTATTTCCTTGATTACTCATGAAGTATGGTTGTTAGTGTATCAAATTAAGCATTTTTTTCACTTACATTTATAAATACTTTTCGGTAAAATGTACGAATGAACGATCATTTAGTGGAGAGTAAATATGAAAAAAGCAGCATTGTTGCTGTCGGTTTTAAGCTTAGGCTTAGCGCAACAAGTGATGGCGACATCCCTGCTTGACGCTTATGAACAGGCGAAAATCAGTGACCCAATCGTCAAGAAAGCCTATGCTGACAGCCAGCAAATTATGGAAGGCAAAAATCAGGCAAAAGGAGCGTTACTACCTCAATTAAGCGCCAATGCCGGTTATAGCAGTAGCCGTTATATTGATCATGGAAGCAACCATAATAGCAGCTTGAACAACAGCTTCAGCCAAAATCGTGTTTTCAGTGCCGGGCTCACCCTCAGCCAGTCGCTGTTTAATATGAGCTTGTGGCGTAATTTGTCACTGCAGGAAAAAACGGCGCAGCAGGCAGAGGTGTCTTATCAAGCGACGCAACAGAATTTATTGTATCGGGTGGCGGCAGCCTATATTAACGTATTAAACAGTATTGATACGTTAACTTCAGTACAAGCGGAAAAAAGTGCGGTTTACAAACAGTTAACTAACACTAACCAACAATATCAAGTGGGGTTGGTTGCGGTGACCGATGTTGATGAAGCGCAAGCACAATACGACAGTGTGGTTGCCAATGAAATCGGTGCCAAAAACGATGTTGATAACAGTATTGAAGCGTTGTACGAAATTACCGGGCAGTATCCGTCAGATATTCGTAAGCTGGACACCAAAAAATTCAAAACTCAAAACTATGCCAACCCGAATCAGTATATTGCTCAAGGAGAAGAGCAAAATTTAACCCTGACCTATTATAAAATGGGGAAAGAGTTGGCAAAAGAGGGGATTAAAGTGGCGCAAAGTGCTTATCTGCCGACAGTAAATCTGGTTGCAGGTTTGACTCATACCAATTCGCAGATACCAAGTGCCAGCACCTACGGTATTGCGGATCGCAATCTGGATCGTGCCTCAATCGGTTTGGAAGTGTCGATGCCATTGTATACCGGAGGACAAACCAGTTCTAAAGTTCGGCAACAGCAGCATGCTTTTGTCAGCAATTCGGAAAATTTGGAATCGACCTATCGTGATTTGGTGCGTAATATTCGCTCCACAGTCAATAGTTTAAATGCTTCTGCTAGTTCGATTAAAGCCTATCACCAGTATGTTAAATCCTCGGAAAGTGCTTATAACGCTACTTTATCCGGCTATCAAACCGGCACCAGAACGATTTTGGATGTATTGAGGGCTACCCGATCTCGCCATGAAGCACAACGCCAGTTAGCTTCGGCTCGTTATAATTACTTATTATTGGAATTACAATTGCGCCAGCTGTCAGGCACGTTGAATGAAAGTGATTTAATTCGTCTTAATAGTTTGTTGACGATTAAGAGCAAGCTTTAATAACGTAAAAACTAAAAAGCGCTAGTCTAGACTAGCGCTGGTTGCAAATACCGTTTTATCAATCAAGCGTCAATCATGAACGCTTCATAATTTCAAAAAACTCTTCGTTGGTTTTTGCCATTGACAATTTATCAATCAGGAATTCCATCGCCTCACTTTCGCCCATCGGGTGAACGATCTTACGTAGAATCCACATTTTTTGTAGTTCATCAGGGGTGGTGAGCAGCTCTTCTTTACGCGTGCCGGAACGGTTGAAGTCGATCGCAGGGAAGACGCGTTTTTCGGCAATTTTACGCGATAAGTGCAGCTCCATATTACCGGTTCCTTTAAACTCTTCGTAGATCACTTCGTCCATTTTAGAGCCGGTATCCACAAGTGCGGTCGCAATAATGGTCAGGCTGCCGCCTTCTTCTACGTTCCGTGCCGCACCAAAAAAGCGCTTCGGACGGTGTAGGGCGTTGGCATCGACCCCACCGGACAGAATTTTGCCGGATGCCGGGGTGACGGTGTTGTAAGCGCGCGCCAGACGAGTGATCGAGTCTAATAAGATAACGACATCTTTTTTATGCTCTACCAATCGTTTGGCTTTTTCAATCACCATTTCAGCCACTTGCACATGGCGTGCCGCCGGTTCATCGAAAGTCGAAGCCACAACTTCACCTTTGACCAAGCGTTGCATCTCGGTCACTTCTTCCGGACGTTCGTCGATCAGTAACACCATTAAAATACATTCAGGGTAGTTGTAGGTGATGCTTTGTGCGATATTTTGCAGCAACATGGTTTTACCGGCTTTCGGTGGTGCTACGATTAAGCCACGTTGTCCTTTCCCGATTGGTGCCGCTAAGTCTAATACACGCGCTGTCAAATCTTCGGTTGAGCCATTGCCCCGTTCCATGCGCATACGCGAATTAGCATGCAGTGGGGTCAGGTTCTCAAACAGGATTTTATTGCGGGAAATTTCAGGACGATCGGCGTTGACTTCTTTGATTTTCAACAAGGCAAAATAGCGTTCGCCCTCTTTTGGCGGTCTGATTTTGCCTTCGATCATATCGCCGGTGCGCAGGTTAAAGCGGCGAATTTGGCTTGGTGAAACGTAAATATCATCCGGCCCTGCTAGGTAAGAGCTGTCGGCAGAACGCAAGAAGCCGAAGCCGTCTTGCAGAATTTCCAAAACGCCGTTACCGAAGATGTCTTCACCGCTCTTTGAATGTTGTTTTAAAATTGAGAAAATAATGTCTTGTTTGCGTAAACGCGCTAGGTTTTCCAAGCCCATTTGTTCTTCGCCAATGCGGACAAGCTCGGAAACCGGAGTATTTTTGAGTTCTGTAAGATTCATAATGGAGAAAATTAAAGTTAGATTAAGATTAGATAAATGAATATGTGAGTGTTGTCACTGAAAAGTGTGACTCAGACTTTTTGAGTGGCGATAAAATTACCACTAAAAGTGCGGTCTGTCCAGACTGAATTCGAATTAATCCCGTATTTCCGCTGGCAAAAAACCAAAATGGCGATAAAAAGATCGAAATTCCCGATTAAACGATGATTTATTTTATACCTCAGCGCTGCTTCATGCTATCCTTAGCAAATTTTAGCGATGTGAAATTTCGACATCGTCATCAATCTGAACCTTAATCTCGGATTATTAGGGCATGCCCTATGCAGCCGGAAAACATATCGATAGAGAATATGCAAACAAATAAACATTTAAGCCGGACACGTTTCAGCGATTTCCCGATCAACCCTCAGGTGCTTGCCGCCTTGGAGGACAGTGGTTTTGAATATTGCACCCCGATTCAGGCATTGACATTGCCGTTAACCTTGGCGGGCAAAGACGTTGCCGGACAGGCGCAAACCGGAACCGGCAAAACCATTGCGTTTTTGATTGCAACGTTTCACCGTTTGCTGAGCCAGCAAACTGATGGAGCACAGTATCAGCATAATCAACCCAGAGCATTGATTTTAGCGCCAACGAGGGAGTTGGCGGTGCAAATTGACAGTGATGCCGCAAAACTGGTGGGGCGTACCGGGCTGAAAACCGCACTTGCCTATGGCGGGGACGGTTATGACAAACAGTTGAAAGCAATTGAAAACGGGGTGGATATTTTAATCGGCACCACCGGACGAGTGATTGACTACGTTAAACAAGGCATTATCAATTTGGATAAAGTGCAGGTGGTGGTGCTGGACGAAGCTGATCGGATGTTCGATTTGGGCTTTATTCGTGACATTCGTTATCTGATGCGAAAATGTCCATCGGTGCAACAGCGGTTGACGCTACTGTTCTCCGCCACGCTCTCTTTCCGAGTGCGTGAGTTGGCGTTTGAAGACATGAATCAAGCGGAGTACATTGAAGTTGAACCGCTGCAAAAAACCGGACACCGCATCACCGAAGAGCTGTTTTATCCGTCTAATCAGGATAAAATGCCGTTGCTACAAACCTTGTTGGAAGAGGAGTGGCCGGAACGTTGTATTATTTTTGCCAACACCAAACACCAGTGTGAAGCAATTTGGGGTTATTTGGCGGCAGACGGGCATCGGGTCGGGTTGCTGACCGGTGATGTGGCGCAGAAAAAACGCTTGGCGTTGTTGGAAAAATTCACCCAAGGCGAATTGGATATTCTGGTGGCAACCGATGTTGCCGCACGCGGTTTACATATTCCGGCGGTGACCCATGTGTTCAACTATGATTTGCCGGATGACTGTGAAGACTATGTGCACCGTATCGGGCGTACCGGACGAGCCGGTGAAAGTGGTAAATCGATCAGTTTTGCCTGTGAAGCCTACGCTATGAATTTACCGGCAATCGAAAGCTATATCGATCACACTATTCCGGTCAGCCAGTATGACGCTGACTCGTTATTGCAGGATCTGCCAAAACCGTTTCGTCTGCGACGCAGCAGCTCAGTCAGCCGAGTAAATCAAAAACGGGGACACAAAAAGCCTGGCATGCGTTAATCCACTATATATTAAATTAAGCATTTTTTAAGCTTGAGTCGGTATAACTGATATGGCTCAAGCGGATTTGAACAAGTTAGTTGAATGAGGAAACTTTTGCAAAATTCATTAGTCAAAGCAGTCATTGAGATTTTAGATGACTTAAAAGCAAGCGATATTAGTATTTTAGATGACTTAAAAGCAAGCGATATTAGTATTTTCGATGTACGAGCCAACAACGGTATCACGGATAATATGGTGATTTGCACCGGTACATCCAGCCGTCATGTCGGCTCGATTGCGCAAAATCTCACCGAGAGCTGCAAACAGCAGGGGATAGAGTCTTTTGGTAGCGAGGGTGTTGCAACCGCTGATTGGATTGTGGTGGACTTTGGGCAGGTGATTGTGCATGTGATGCAGCAAGAAAGCCGTGATCTGTATCAGTTGGAAAAACTCTGGGGCTAGCCACAGCAGATGAAAATTCAGCTTATTGCGGTCGGCACCAAAATGCCGGCTTGGGTAACCAGCGGCTTTGAAGAGTATCAGCGCCGTTTTCCAAAAGACATGCCGTTTGAACTGGTGGAAATTGCCGCCGGAAAGCGTGGTAAGAATGCCGATATCAAACGGATTTTAGAGAAAGAAGGCGAGCAAATGCTGGCAGTTTGTGGCAAAAATAGCATGATTGTCAGCTTAGATATTCCCGGAAAACCGTGGACCACCGAGCAATTGGCAGAGCAGTTGGAAAGTTGGAAAAATGACGGTAGAGATGTGTGTTTATTGATTGGCGGACCAGAAGGGCTGTCGCCGCAATGTAAACAGGCTGCGGAGCGCAGTTGGTCGCTTTCGCCCTTAACTTTACCGCATCCGTTAGTTCGGGTCGTGGTGGCGGAAAGCTTGTACCGCGCTTGGAGTTTGACCACTAACCATCCGTATCATCGTGAATAGTATTAAACAGCAGAGCTGACAGTAGTAGCATGGCAAGAGAAATTATTCGAGATAATAAAGCAGAACAAAACCTGTTTTTACGCCGGGTGCTGGTGGCGTTTATCGGCGTTTTAGGGCTGCTTTCGTTGTTATTGCTGAATGTTTATCATCTGCAAATCAGAGACTATGAAAATTACCAAACCCGTTCCAACGGTAATCGGATCAAATTATTGCCGGTGGCGCCAACCAGAGGCTTGATCTACGATCGTAATAATAAAGTGTTGGCAGAGAATTTGACCTTTTTCGGGCTATATATCGTGCCGGAAAAAACCGAGAATTTACAACAGACCTACGATGCACTGCGGCAAGTGGTCGGTTTGACCGATGAAGATATTGAAGCCTTTGCCAAAGAGCGGCGCAGAAATTCGCGCTATACACCGATTTTATTAAAATCCGATCTGACCGAGGAGCAAATCGCGCGTTTTTCAGTTGATCAGCACAATTTTCCTAGTTTGGAAATTCGTCCGTATTTTAAACGACACTATCCTTATGGTGAAGATTTGACCCATATTTTGGGCTATGTAGCAAAAATTAATGATAAAGATATTGAGCGTTTGCGAGACGAAGATGCGCTGGCAAATTATGCCGGAACCAATGATATCGGGAAGCTGGGAATTGAGCGTTACTACGAAACCCAGCTGCACGGCGAGGTCGGTTTTGAAGAGGTAGAAGTCAATAACCGCGGCAAAGTGATCCGCACATTGCGCCAGCAACCGGCCGTATCCGGTAAAAGTATCAAATTGACGATTGATTTGGATCTGCAACGCTACATTCGTCAACAATTGGAAGGGCGACGTGGTGCTGTAGTGGTGTTGGATCCGCGTGACAACAGCGTGCTGGCGATGGTGTCGAGTCCGAGTTATGACAATAATTTGTTTGTCGGTGGCATCTCTTCTACCGATTATAACGGCTTACTAAACGATCCTGATCGTCCGTTGTACAGTCGCACCACACAAGGCGCATTTCCGCCGGCTTCCACGGTTAAGCCATTTATCGCAGTAGCGGCGCTACAAGACGGTATCATCACCACCAACAGTACGATTTTTGATCCGGGTTATTGGATTTTACCGGGAACAGAACGACGTTATCGCGATTGGCTAAAGAGCGGTCACGGGCGTCTGAATTTGAATAAAGCGATTATGGAATCGGCCGATACCTATTTTTATCAATTGATTTACGATATGGGGATCAATCGTTTTTCTGAGTGGATGAAGCGGTTTGGTTTTGGTATGCCGACCGGGATTGATATTCGTGAAGAGACCAGTGGCGTGATGCCGACCCGTGAGTGGAAGCAGCAACGGTATAAAAAACCGTGGGTAATCGGTGATACGATTCCGGTCGGTATCGGCCAAGGTTATTGGACCTCAACACCGTTGCAGTTGACCAAAGCGCTAAGCGTTTTGATTAACAACGGCAAAGTGATGACACCGCACTTTATGCAGGAAGTGATCGGCAATGAGATTGAACCGTACCGCGATCCGAAGCTGTATGACGATATCGACGGGGTTCCTCAAGCCTATTGGAATGCGGCGAAAACCGGTATGTACAGTGTGTTATACGGCAGCAGCGGCACAGCCAGAAAAGTGTTCACTAATATGCCTTATCTGGCGGCGGGTAAATCGGGAACCGCACAGGTGTTTGGGTTGAAAGAGAATCAAAAATATGATGCTTCCAGTCTGGCTTCGCATCTGCATGACCACGCGTGGTTTATCGCTTATGCGCCTTATAACAACCCGACGATTGCGTTGTCGATCTTTTTGGAAAATGCCGGCGGTGGTTCCAGTCAGGCGGCGCCATTGGCGCGTGCGATTATGGACCATTATTTATTGGATATGGGATATTTGAAGCAAAGTGCGGTGGCAACCGAAAGCGGGCAAAACAATGAGTGACGAAAAGAATTTTTTTAGTGCGCTTTGGCAGCGCTTTCATTTAGATTTTTTGCTGTTTGTCGGACTATTGGCGATCAGCGGTTATGGTTTGATGGTGCTGTATAGCGCTTCTGGCGGCAGCGAAGTGATGTTCCGTAGCCGGATTATCCAAATTGCATTAGGATTCGGTGTAATGTTGGTAATGGCGCAGTTGCCGTTGCGTTTTTACGAAAAAATTGCCCCTTATCTGTATGTGGTGGCTGTGGTGATGTTGTTGTTGGTTGATCTGATTGGTATTACCAGCAAAGGCGCACAGCGTTGGTTGGATTTAGGATTATTTCGGTTCCAGCCTTCAGAGATCGTGAAACTGTCAGTGCCGTTGATGGTGGCAGTGTATTTAGGACGGAGAAAACTACCGCCGACCCTCACGGATACCTTGATTGCGCTGGTGTTGGTGTTTGTGCCGACCATATTGGTTGCGATTCAGCCCGATTTAGGAACATCGATTTTAGTTAGCGCCTCCGGCATATTTGTTGTATTCTTAGCCGGTATGAGCTGGCGCTTGATCGCCGCCGCTGTTGTCGGATTGGCAGGATTTATACCGGTGATGTGGTATTTCCTGATGTATGACTACCAACGGACACGGGTAATGACGTTGTTGGACCCTGAATCGGATCCACTAGGGGCGGGCTATCATATTATTCAGTCTAAGATCGCCATCGGCTCCGGCGGGCTGTTTGGCAAAGGCTGGATGCAAGGGACACAGTCTCAATTGGAATTTTTGCCGGAACCGCATACGGATTTTATTTTTGCGGTGTTAAGTGAGGAACACGGTATGGTCGGCGTCTTAGTCTTGCTGACCATTTATATGTTTATTATTATTCGGGGATTGATCATCGCTGCCAAAGCGCAAACGGCGTCGGGCAGAATTTTAGCAGGTGCAATCACCTTAATCTTTTTTGTATATATTTTCGTTAATATCGGAATGGTAAGTGGAATTTTACCGGTGGTCGGTGTTCCTTTACCGCTAGTGAGTTATGGCGGAACTTCGTTTGTGACCTTGATGGCAGGCTTTGGTCTGATGATGTCGATTTATAGTCACAAACGCAGCCTGACGCATTTTAGATAAATACAATCTTAACGTCAAAATAGGAAATTTTTATGACATTTTTAAAATCAACCATCTATGGCTGTTTAATGATGTTTGCAATCGCCATCAATGTACAAGCTGCGACATCGACACAGAACTTGTTTGGTGTAAGCGGGCCCAAAAAATTAACGGCGACTGCGCAAACTGCGCAGAGCCAAACTTATAAAGTGAAAGGAAAAACCTATCAAACCCTGAACCGTGATACGTCAAAAGAGTATTCAATGACCGGTACGGCAAGTTTTTATGCCAGTAAATTTCATGGACGTAAAACCTCTAACGGGGAAATTTATAACGAAAATTTGATGACGGCAGCACATAAACGTTTGCCGATTCCTTCTTATGTATTGGTGACCAATGTTAAAAACGGTCGTCAAGTCGTGGTACGCATCAATGATCGCGGACCGTTTGTCGGTGATCGTAAAATCGACTTATCCAAAGCAGCTGCTCGAGAGTTAGGCATGTTGGCTAAAGGCACGGCACAGGTGAAAATGGAAGTGGTGCATGTGGATAAAAACGGCAAAATTAGCGGACCGGGTGGGGAAAAACTGACTGAGCTGGCAAAAAATAAAAATTTGCCATTGCCGCAAGCAAATCAACCAATGTCGATACAGTTGGCAGACAATAAGCCCGTCAATGCGAAATCTCAATCCCAAGACCGCACTTCAAGCGCTGCGGTAGTCGCCAGCAATGGCAATAAAGTGCGGTTGAGTAATGAAACGAAATTAGAGTATGAACTACAAAGCGTGAATCTTGATAGTAATGCAGAAGCCAAAGCCTTGATCGCTCAGCTGTCGATGAAAAATGTCAACAGTGAAATTATTCAAGATGGTAGCCGTTTTAAGGTTAAATTTGGACCCATTGCTTCACGTGAAAGTGTTAATCAGTTAAAAACTGAGTTGGTGCAGAACGGGCAGCACGATAATATTTTGTACTCTTATAACGCTAAATAATGATTTTAACCACTGTTTGTCAAGAAAGGATTTTGTTTGCTATGTTTTATAGAAGTAAAGTAAAAACGACGTTGTTAGCAACGGGGCTGCTGTTTGCCACTTCAGGTTTTGCTGCCGATGAGGCGGTTCAGTTCAATATTGCCCCGCCACAATTAAACGCACAAACGTTTATTTTGATGGATTATCACACCGGTGCGGTGTTGGCTGCGAAAGATCCGGATCAACGCCAAGCACCGGCTAGTTTGACTAAAATTATGACCAGTTATGTGGTCGGCGATGCGATCAAGCAAGGTAAAATCCGCAATGACGACATGGTTACCGTAAGTGAGAATGCTTGGGGGCGCAATTTCCCAGGTTCCTCGAAAATGTTCTTGAATGTGAATCAACAGGTTAGTGTCAGCGATTTAAATCACGGTATTATCATTGCTTCCGGCAATGATGCCTGTGTTGCTATTGCTGAGCACCTGGCTGGCACCGAAAAGAATTTTATTGATATGATGAACCAATATGTGCAGAAATTTGGGTTAAAAAACACTTATTTTGCGACAGTGCACGGCTTGGATACGGAGAATCAGTACTCTTCTTCGCGCGATATGGCCATTATGGCATCGCATATGATCCGCGATTTACCGGAAGAGTATGCGATCCATTCCCAAAAAGAGTTTACCTTTAACAAAATTAAACAGCAGAACCGCAATGGTTTATTGTGGGATAAAACGTTGACCGTGGACGGTGTTAAAACCGGGCATACTGATCAAGCCGGTTATAACTTGGTTGCTTCTGCGGTGGACGGTGACACCCGTTTTATCACGGTGGTAATGGGCGTACCGACAATCAAAGGGCGTGAAGTTGAAACCAAAAAACTGTTGCAATGGGGCTTTAATAACTTTGAAACCTTAAAACCGCTGAACGCCGGTACGGTGGTCTCCGAACAGACGATCTACTATGGTAAAGAGAATAAAGTCAAATTGGGTACTATTGAAAATGGCTATATTACTATTCCAAAAGGCAAACAGGCAGAGTTGAAAGCCCGTTATGAACTGAGTAAAAAATATTTGGAAGCACCGCTGCAAAAAGGCGATGTGGTCGGACAAGTGATTTATCAATTGGACGGCAAAGATGTGGCGACCATTAATTTGCAAGTGTTGGAACCGGTGGAAGAAGCGGGTTTCTTCGGCAAAATTATCGACTGGATTATTCTGACAGTCAAAAGCCTGTTTAGTTAAGGCTTGAAAATTGGTATGGCAAGTCCTATTTATTAGCAATCATAAAATCCCTGCCAGTCAGGGATTTTTAATTAACAAACAAACAGATTAAGGACATAAAATGGAAAAAACCAAATTACATGAACTACTTGAATTCCCATGCGATTTCCCCTATAAAGTGATGGGCTTGGCGCAGCCGGATTTACAGGATAAAGTGTTGCAAGTGGTGCAGAAACACATTCCGGGTGATTACGCTCCGACCATCAAACCCAGCAGCAAAGGCAATTATCATTCGGTATCGATTACCGTGAGAGCCGATAATATCGAACAGATTGAAACCCTATATAAAGAGTTGGCAGAGATCGACATTGTCAGAATGGTGTTGTAACAGCAAAACTCAAAGTGCGGTTTGAATCCAATGAAGAAGCCATCTATGCCATTTTCACAACAACAAATAATAGCGCAATCAACAGAACAGCCGATAGCAAATCGTCTCATTGTACGTCAACTGGGCGTTCAGCCTTACGAAACGGTGTGGCAGCAGATGCAGCAGTTTACCGATAACCGTGATGACCGCACTTTAGATGAAATCTGGCTGGTGCAACATCTGCCCGTGTTTACTCAAGGGCAGGCAGGTAAAGCGGAGCATCTGTTGCAGCACTCTACGATTCCGGTGGTACAATCCGATCGCGGTGGACAAATTACTTATCATGCGCCGGGGCAGCAGGTGATGTATGTGCTATTGGATATCAAACGTAAAAAAACACAAGGCAATAACGTGGCGCATAGCAGCGACTTCAATGTACGCCATTTAGTCTCTGCGTTGGAAGATTGTGTGGTGGCGACGTTAGCGGATTATGGTATTCAGGCGTATCCAAAAGCAGACGCACCGGGCGTTTATGTTGATGGGCGTAAAATTTGTTCACTTGGTTTACGCATTCGCCGTGGTTGCTCGTTTCATGGTTTGGCGTTAAATATCAATATGGATCTAACGCCGTTTAATTATATTAATCCGTGCGGTTATGCTGGTCTGGAAATGTGCCAGTTGAGCGAATTAATCGGTGATCAGACTTTACTTTGTGAGCAGGTTGCCCCACAATTACTGCAACATTTTATTAACCTAATGGGTTATCAACAGATCCAATACGTTGAAAATTAATCGAGCCTTAATCCGAATCAAAACAAATCGAGAGCTATAATGGGTAAACCTTTCAAAATGGAACGTGGCGTGAAATATCGCGACGCCGCCAAAACCTCAATTATTCCGGTCACCAATATCAATCCTGATCAGGAACTGTTGCCGAAACCGGCATGGATGAAGATCAAACTGCCGGCAAGTTCCGCAAAAATCGACAGTATTAAAAACGGCATGCGCCGCCATGGTTTGCACTCGGTGTGTGAAGAAGCCAGTTGCCCGAATTTGCATGAATGTTTTAATCACGGTACGGCAACCTTTATGATTCTGGGGGCAATTTGTACCCGCCGTTGCCCATTCTGCGATGTGGCACACGGTAAACCGTTGCCGCCCGATCCGGATGAGCCGAAAAAACTGGCGGAAACCATTCAAGACATGAAATTGCGCTATGTGGTGATCACATCTGTCGATCGTGATGATTTGCCGGATCGTGGCGCAGGGCATTTTGCCGATTGTGTGCGCGAAATTCGCAAACTCAATCCGAATATTAAAATTGAAATTTTAGTGCCGGATTTTCGTGGCAGAATCGAACAAGCGTTGGATAAATTAAAAGACAATCCGCCGGATGTGTTTAACCACAATTTGGAGAATGTGCCACGTTTATATCGTGAGATTCGTCCCGGCGCTGATTATCAATGGTCACTAAAACTGCTGCACGATTTCAAACAGATGTTCCCACACATTCCGACCAAATCCGGTTTAATGGTGGGCTTGGGCGAAACCAATGAGGAAATTTTGGAAGTGATGCAAGATTTACGCAGCAACGGCGTCACCATGCTGACCTTAGGGCAATATCTACAACCAAGCCGTCATCATTTGCCGGTGGCACGTTATGTACCGCCAAGTGAGTTTGACATGATGCGTGAAAAAGCCGATGCGATGGGCTTTGAACACGCCGCTTGTGGACCGTTTGTGCGTTCTTCCTACCATGCCGATTTACAGGCACAAGGCATGGAAGTCAAATAACCTCTGCCTGCGACTGCTTGTGATAGTTGCTTGATCGTACTCATAATAATATGACCGCACTTGTTGTTTTTTAAAGCAAAAGTGCGGTTTTTTTATACTTTCAGAATACTACTTTAGAGGTATTTTGAGTGAGAAATTTGATCAAAAACAACTATTCAAGATATATCTATGCAAAAACTAAGGGCATTTGCTAATTTAGCCTTGAAAAAGCTGAACCTGATTGTGCAATGCTATTCTTTATCAACAACATGGCTTTTAGTATAAATGTGCATTGCTTTTTAAATCTACCTTGTGGGAACGTCTCTACGGAGGAAATTATCGTGAATATCGCAAAACAAAAACTGACCTCGTTATTCAGTCTGGTCGCTCTAATCGGCGCTGGTTGGCTGTCAGCGCAAAACGCACTGGCAGAGGAACAAAAAACAGAAGCCGATGCAAAAGTTGTTATCCAATCGAATAACCAAAAATTTGCAGAAAAATACCCGTTGCAATTTAATACTTGGTCGGCAACGTCTGAATCTGATGAGTTAGCCTCGGCAATCGGTGAAGATCCGCGCATGATTGTATTATGGGGCGGCTATTTGTTTTCACACGATTATAACAAACCACGCGGGCACTTTTATGCTATTAAAGATGTGCGTGAAATTTTGCGTACCGGTGCACCAACAGGACCTAATGACGGTCCACAGCCGATGGCGTGCTGGACCTGTAAAGGTCCTGATGTACCACGTTTAATTGCAGAGTGGGGTGAGGACGGTTATTTCAGCGGGAAATGGGCAAAAGGCGGACCGGAAGTGGTGAATGCCATCGGTTGTGCCGACTGCCACGACACCACCTCCGCTGATTTTGCCGAAGGCAAACCGGCATTGCGTATCGCGCGTCCACACGTGTTGCGTGCTTTGGATAAAATCGATAAAAACTTCGCTTCCTCGGATAAAACCGATCAAAGAGCCGCCATTTGTGCCAACTGTCACGTAGAGTACTATTTCGCCGGTGATACCAAAGCAGTAACTTTCCCTTGGGATAAAGGGGTATCGGTTGATCAAATCGAAGCATATTATGACGAAATTGACTTTAAAGACTGGACTCACTCGCTGTCTAAAGCACCAATGTTGAAAGCGCAACACCCGGACTTTGAAATCTGGTCTGCGGGTATGCACGGTAAAAACGGGGTAACCTGTATCGACTGCCACATGCCGAAAACACAAACCGCTGACGGCAAAGTCTTTACCGACCACAAAATCGGCAATCCGTTTGATGCGTTTGAAAACACCTGTGCCAACTGCCATGATCAAAGCAAAGAGAAGTTGCAAGACATCGTAGCTTCACGCAAACATGAAGTGAAAGGTGTGATGATTCGCTTGGAAGATCAACTGGTGAAAGCGCACTTTGAAGCCAAAGCCGCTTGGGATGCCGGTGCAACCGAAGATGAAATGAAAGCGGCATTGCAAGATATTCGTCATGCACAATGGCGCTGGGACTATGCGGCAGCCAGCCACGGCGGTTATATGCATGCGCCGGATGTCATGTTGCGGGTGTTGGGTACAGGTCTGGATAAAGCGGGTGATGCACGGGTCAAACTGGCGCGGGTGTTGAGCGCGCATAATGTCAGCCAACCAATTGCGATTCCTGATATCTCTACCAAAGAAAAAGCACAGGCGGTGATGGGCATCGATTATGAAAAAGAGAAGAAAGCAAAAGATGAATTCTTGAAAACCCTTGTACCTCAATGGGATAAAGAAGCCAAAGAAAAAGGCTTACTGGGTGAATAATAGCTGATTAAACCGCACTTTGCGTATTACTGAGATCAACAAAGGCAAAGTGCGGTATCAAACAGACTAACTAGCGAATATTGAGGGAAAAGACGATGAGGGAAAATCTTCTGTTAAAGGCTGTCAAATTGATAGCTGTATTAGGCGCAGGTTTGCTGACGACCACCGTTTCGTCTGCAAACGCCAATACCCAAGGCGCCAAAGTGGGTAATGAACTGACGTACCAACCAGAGTTGGAGAATCAGCGCGATCCGAATAAATATTGCGCACAATGCCATAAATTTAATGACGAGCAATTTCATGGCATTCATTTGACCAAAAAAAATCCGGCAACCGACAAGCCGATCAACTGTGTCAGTTGCCACGGCAATGTTTCGGAAGATCACCGCCGCGGTGTGAAAGATGTGATGCGTTTTCATGGCGATATCTTTGATGGCAAAACACCGATGTACAGTGTGCAGGAGCAAAATCAAGTCTGTTTCTCTTGTCACCAACCGGAAAAATTGCGCGAAAGCTTATGGGCGCATGATGTGCATGCGATGAAACTGCCGTGTGCCAGCTGCCATACTTTGCACCCGAAAGCGGATGCAATGCAGGGCATTGCACACAAAGATCAAGTGAAATTGTGCGTCGACTGTCATGGTAAACAACAAGAGTTGTTGGAATCCAAAACCAACCCGCAACCTGTGATTCAGGATAAGGATAAAAAATGAGTTGCTCACGCCGAAACTTTGTTTCCGGCATGGGGGCTGGAGCTCTTATCCTGATGACCGGAAAACCCGCACAAAGTCTGGCTCAGACTTTGACGATTAATGAAGTGCGGTATGGCATGCTGCACGACGAAAAGCTGTGTATCGGTTGTACTGCCTGCATGGATGCCTGTCGTGAAGTGAATAACGTACCGGAAGGGGTATCACGTCTGGAAATCATTCGGGGAGAACCGCAAGGGGAATTTCCTGACGTAACCTATGAGTTTTATCGCCATTCTTGCCAACATTGCAGCAATGCGCCTTGTGTGCATGTTTGCCCGACCGGCGCCTCATTTATTGATGAGGCAACCGGGATTGTCGATGTGCATCCGGATCTGTGTGTCGGCTGTCAATACTGCATCGCGGTTTGTCCGTATCGGGTGCGTTTTATCCACCCGAAAACCAAAGCTGCGGATAAGTGCAATTTCTGCCGTGATACCAATTTGGCAAAAGGTCGCTTGCCTGCCTGTGTTGAGGCTTGTCCGACCAAAGCATTGACCTTTGGTAATCTGGATGATCCGAATAGCGAAATTTCACGCCAAATCCGTGAAAAACAGGTGTATCAAACTAAAGTTGAGTTGGGTACCAAACCGAACTTGTACCATGTTCCGGCTAAAGCAGGGGAGATCAGACGATGAGTAGTCCATTCCACTTCCCATCATTAGTATGGGACGAAATCATTGCGATTTATCTCTTCCTGTTGGGGATTTCTGCCGGGGCAACCTTGTTGGCGGTGCTGCTAAAACGCAGTTCAATTTTGGCGAGCAGCGATGCTAGTCGTAATAACGTCATTCGCAGTGCAGCAATCATTGCGCCGGTTAGTTTGATTGTCGGCTTGACCATTTTGATTTTCCACCTTACCAAACCATGGACATTCTGGATGTTGATGTTTAATTATCAACCGCAATCCGTGATGTCAATGGGGGTCATGCTGTTCCAAGTGTATATGTTGTTCTTATTCCTGTGGTTGGCGATTGTGTTTAAACAGCTACTTGCCGAATGGATTGACCGCTATATTCCGGCATTGGGCTTTGTGAAGAAAATCATTACCCTTGCCGAAAAAGCCACTAACCCGATTGAGTTGATTCTGATTCTATTATCGGTCTTGCTCGGCGCTTACACCGGCTTCCTATTATCAGCGTTGGTCAGTTACCCGATGTTGAATAACCCGGTATTGCCAATTCTATTTTTGGCTTCAGGCACTTCGTCAGGGATTGCGGCATTGTTACTGGCTGCCGTCTGGTGCTGTCGTGAATCGACCCATTCCGCTTCGGTTTCGTTTTTGCATAAGTTTGAAACCCCGGTGGTATTGATCGAGCTGTTTTTATTGTTCGCCTTCTTCGTCGGCTTGTATTTCGGCGGCGGACAAAAAACCGTGTCGATGGTGACGGCAATCGGTGGTGGTTTCTGGTCTTGGGTTTTCTGGATCGGTGTGGTGTTGATTGGGCTGTTGCTACCGCTGGTGCTAAACGCCGTCAGCAGCGCAGGGCTGAAACACCGCAAAGGCTTTATTATCTTCACCGCACTTTGCACTCTGTTCGGGGTATTCTGCCTACGTTTCTTTATCCTTTACACCGGACAAATGACGTTGGCGTGATAAGTTGTTAGAATGACGAGATTATTTTGAGTAATCTCGTCATTTTTATTTGAGTGAAACAAAAATGCTACCAGAATTCGGCTATTTCGCATTAATTTGCAGTTTCATGACCGCACTTGTGTTGTTGCTGATCCCGTTTTTGCCGCAGCGATTGCGCTGGGTGTCGGCTACGCCACTGCTGTCTGTATGGCTGTTTTTATCTGCGCTGGCGGCGATTACGATTTTAGCTTATTGTTTCGTCCAAGATGATTTTTCGGTGTTGTATGTGGCTTCGCATTCCAATACCGAGTTACCGCGACTGTTTAAAATTGCGGCGACTTGGGGTGGACATGAAGGCTCGATGTTGTTCTGGTTGGTGACGCTCTCATTGTGGACAATGCTGTTTGCGCTGTTTAACCGCTCAGCCGATCGCCTGTTCACGGCACGAGTCGTGGCGGTGCTTGCCTTGATTTATACCGCACTTTGCCTCTATACCTTGATTTTATCCGATCCGTTTGAGCGCCTATTTCCCACACCGTTTCAAGGGCGTGATCTCAACCCGATGTTGCAGGATATTGCGCTAGTGTTTCACCCGCCGTTGCTGTATCTGGGCTATGTCGGCTTTGCGCTGAATTTTGCCCTGTCGATTGTGACCTTACTGTGTAAAACCGATCAGCAAACGTTTGCCGCCTACAGCCGCCGTTGGGCGCTGCTGAGTTGGGGCTGGTTGACCTGTGGTATTTTACTCGGTGCCTGGTGGGCGTACTACGAACTGGGCTGGGGCGGTTGGTGGTTCTGGGATCCGGTCGAAAATGCGTCGTTGATGCCGTGGTTGCTCGGTTTGGGATTAATCCACAGCTTAATCGCTACGCAACGACACGGTTTATATCCCTATTGGAGCTTATTGCTGTCGCTGCTGGCGTTTTCCGCTTCATTGCTCGGCACGTTTATTGTGCGTTCAGGCGTAATCACCTCAGTCCATGCTTTTTCTATCGATCCGTCACGGGGTTATGCGCTGTTGGCGATGTTTTTTCTGTTTAGCGGCATGGGCTTGGGGATTTTTGCCCTGAAGGCTAAAATCGGCGAAGTGCGGTCTGCGACGGGCTGGTTTTCACAGCCGACCGCACTATTACTACTCAATATTCTCACTGCCATTGCTGCATTTAGCGTCCTGCTCGGCACCTTCTATCCGTTGCTGTTCAGCACTTTCGGTTTTGGCTCAATTTCGGTCGGTGCACCCTATTTTAATACTATTTTTACCCCGTTAGTGCTGTGCTGTTTGTTGGTGATGCTGCTGTGGTTAAATGGGCGTGCGCGACATTGGCAACGCTATCTGCTGAATATGCTGCCGGCGTTAGTTTGTACTTACTTTGTGATCGACTGGAATATTCGGCTCGATCCGCTCAAAGGCTGGCAAGGCTTGGCGTTCACGTTTGTACTGCTCGGGTTTTGGTTGCTATTCAGCCTGTTGCATTCGGCTTGGTCGGCTTATCGGCAACAACGGCTAAAAACCGCATTGCCGATGTTGTTTGGTCATGCTGGCTTGGGATTGGTGGTGATTGCGGCGATGATGAGCGGTTACTACGCCTCCGATCTCGGTGTCAAACTGGCAGCCGGGGAGCAAGCACGATTGCACGGTTATCAATTTGATTTTAAAGGCAATGAATATCGTCTCGCCTCGAATTATACCACCGATACCGCCCACTTGAACGTCACTCATAACGGCACGCAGTTTGCCCTCTATCCGGAAAAGCGCTTTTACGATATTCGCAACAGCATGATGAGCGAAGTGGCGATTCAAAACGGTGTATTCGGTGATCTGTATGTGGTGCTGGGCGATAAATCGGCGGAACAGCGTTACTCCTTTGGCTTCCACTATAAGCCGCTGATTCAGTGGCTTTGGCTTGGCGGCTTACTGATGGCATTGGGCGCATTTTTGTCGATTGTGTTGTCAAAGCGGAGGGTATTGTGATGAAAAAACGCCTTGCGCTGTTTTTACCCTTGCTCGCCCTGCTTGCATTGGGTTTGGTGCTGCTACTCGGTTTACAACGCGATCCGTCGCAGCTAGCATTGGCACAACAAGGCAAACCCCTGCCGGAGTTTCAGTTGCCGGATCTGCTGCAACCGACACAACGGATCGACAACCGCACTTTACCGAAACAGCTGTTTTTGTTGAATGTGTGGGGCAGTTGGTGCCCGAGCTGTATTGTTGAGCATCCGTTTTTAATGCAGCTGAAACAGCAGGGCTACCTGATTTACGGCTTGAATTATCGCGATAATCCGCAGTCGGCACGGCAAATGTTAGTCACCAAAGGCAATCCGTTTGTGCAGGTGTTGAACGATCACGACGGCAAGCTGGCATTGGCTTTAGGGGTTTACGGTGCGCCGGAAACCTATCTGATTGACGGCGACGGGATTATCCGTTTTCGCTATGCCGGTGAGTTGGATCAAGCCGTGTGGCAACAGCAGTTTATGCCGTTGCTGAAAGATCTTTCAACGTCAGTTGCTACAACTTCAGTTTCTACAACGTCAGTTTCTACAATAAAGGAGCAATAAAATGGGGCATAAATGGAAATTATGCAGTTTGTTGCTGTTTGTGTTGATGATCAGTGGCATTGGTTATGCCGAAATTGTCGATACCTATCAATTCCAATCGCCGGAAACCCGCATCAGAGCGGTTAATCTGGCAAAATCGTTACGTTGTCCACAATGTCAAAACCAAAATTTGGTTGAATCCAATTCACCGATTGCCTACGATTTACGACTGGAAGTATATCAATTGGCGGACGCTGGCGTGAGCGATCAGCAGATTATCGAACAGATGACGACACGTTTTGGTGATTTTGTGCGTTACGATCCGCCGTTTAAAACCAGCACTTGGCTGCTATGGAGCACACCTTTCGTGTTGTTGCTGTTGGCCGGTGTATTACTATGGCGTAAAAGCAAAAGCCAAGTGCAACCTGAGTCTGAGCCGCTAATTGAACAACAAAGTGCGGTTAGCGCAGAATTTGCGCTAGCGGCAGTTAAGCCAACCGGCTTTAATGTTGCCTTCAGTGGCGGATTGATTGCCGTCATCGGGCTCAGTGCGGTGTTAGTCTACGGCTTGAGCGGTCGTTATACCGCTTGGCAGCAAGGCAGCAGCCTTAAAGCGGAAGTGGTGCAAAGCGGTAGCGAACAGCGGCAACAGTATCGGCAGGAGCTGCAAAATGCGTTGCGTGCCGATTATAACAACGGCGAAAATTGGTTTCAGTTGGGGTTGAATTACCTGCAAGCAGAAGAGTACGCCAATGCGCTGGAGTCTTTTAACCGCGCTGAATATCTGCTCGGCGCAAACAGCGAGTTGCTCGCCGCCGCTGCGACCGCACTTTACTATCAAGCTGACAAAAAATTAAGCGATAAAGCGAAGTCGTTACTTGATTTATCACTGCAACAAGATCCCAAGCAACTGCGTGCGTTGTCATTACTGGCGGCTGATGCGTTCGGGCGTGGCGATTATGCCCAAGCTAGCCGTTACTGGCAGCAGATTTTAGACAGCAATCATCCAGATTTGGATCGGCGCAACCTGATCCAAAATCTGCAAGCGGCGGAAATGTTAGGCGGAATACAGCGTTAAATTGCGCTATAATCGCCTTTTCAATTCAGGTAGCAGGCAAAACAATGCAACAACAAGAGTATGACGTGGTGATTATCGGCGCTGGTGCGGCAGGTTTATTCTGTGCCGCCCGTTTGGGGCAGGCCGGTAAGTCGGTGTTAGTGCTGGATAACGGCAAGAAAATCGGACGCAAAATTTTAATGGCGGGCGGCGGTTTCTGCAATTTTACTAATCTGGATGTGACCCCACAGCACTACCTCAGCCAAAATCCACATTTTGTCAAATCCGCGCTTGCCCGCTATACGCAATGGGATTTTATCTCGTTGGTTAGCGAACATGGTATCGCCTACCATGAAAAAGAGTTGGGGCAGCTGTTCTGTGACCACAGCTCGCAGCAGATTGTCGATTTATTGCTAAAAGAGTGTCAAAAGGGGCAGGTTGAAATTCAATTACGCCAACAAGTCGATGCAGTTGAACGCTTGGAAAATGCCGATGGCAGCAAAGTGCGGTTTCGGCTGCAAAGCAACGGCAACGAATTACTGTGTCATCATCTGGTGATTGCGACTGGCGGGCTTTCAATGCCGGCGTTGGGCGCAACGGCATTCGGTTATAAGCTGGCAGAGCAGTTTGGTTTGAACGTGGTTGCGCCTCGAGCTTCGTTAGTTCCGTTCACCTGGCGCGAACAGGATAAAGTCTATACGCAATTAGCCGGTGTTTCGCTGGCGGTCAATGTGGCGGCACAGTCCGGGAAACAATTTCATAATCAAATGCTATTCACCCATCGTGGTTTGTCCGGCCCGGCAATGTTGCAGATTTCTAATTATTGGCAACCGAATCAAACATTGACGATCGATTTATTGCCCGAGCAACAGATTGGCGATTATCTACAGCAATTGCGCCAAACTTCGCCAAAAATGCAGCTAAAAACCGCACTTGGGCGCATTTTGCCGAAACGTTTGGTGGAATTATGGCTTGAACTGAAATTGTTCGACGATCAAGCTATCGCACAACTCTCCAAGCTGCGCTTACAACAGCTGGAACAGCTTATTCACTGCTGGCAGTTTGACCCCAATGGCACCGAAGGCTACCGCACTGCCGAAGTGACCATGGGCGGTGTCGACACTGCGGCGATCTCCTCAAAAACCATGCAGGCGCATGATATTCAAGGCTTATATTTTATCGGTGAAGTGCTGGATGTCACCGGTTGGCTCGGCGGCTACAACTTCCAATGGGCGTGGAGTTCAGCCTATGTGTGTGCCGAAGCGATTGCGGCGTAATCATGGCGGGTAGTATAAGGAGAGTCTAAAGTGCGGTTGACCGCACTTTTTCAGTGGCAGGTATTGCTATAATGCTTTAATCCAAGAAATTGCGATCGCGGTTAAACATCTGCAAGAACAGCGCCAGCGGTGGTTTTTCAGAATTCACCTGTTGATATTGGGCGTCATATTCTCGGTATTCGCCTTGAGAATCAATCTGGTACTGCGTGCCGTCATCGGCAACCACCACGTTCCAACGCTGGTTGGCAACAAACACCCAATCATCATTCGTTGAATTCAGCAGATTATGTCCTTGGCTATAATCCCGTTGTGGATTTTGCACTTGGAACAGCTGCTGCATCAGGGTCGGCACAATATCCATTTGTGACGAAATGTGCTCGATCTGCTGTGGCACTTGGTTCGGCAAGGCAATTAGCAGCGGTACTTGGATCCGATCCCGTCCGAAATAGTTGTTATCGCGATTATTCTGCGGCTGATAGGAGTAGCCCTGATCAGCGGTGATCACCACCACCGTTTTGGCCAATTCGTCCGGCGAGAGTTCTGCCATAATCTGGCGCAGCTGGCGATCAATTTCTTGCAGCTGCAAGCGGTAATACTGCTGTTGTGCTTCGGGATCTTGTTTGGTAAAAGCCGCCATGGCACCGAGCAGATCATATTGCAGATAACTGAACCAAGTTTGTTGGTTTTGCTGCCGGTGCCAAGCCAGCCATTGTTGGGTACTTTGTTGATTTAAGCCATTGAAATTCAGCGCTTGTTGTTGGAATAAGGCACGATTATACAACGGCGATTTGAACGGCGCGGTGACAAACAGCCCGAATTGGTAATCCAACTGCTGCATGCGCTCAATCCAGACCGACTGTTCACGCTGATTCAGCAAACTGTCGAAATAGTTGGCATTCAAGCCGTAAAACAGACTGACTAGTGCCATATTCGGATTGTTGCCGCCGCTGTAATTGTTTTTGAAATCAAGTGAGTTTGCGGCAAAGGCTGCAAGTGACGGCATATCGGCTGGCGTGATCGCATCATGGCGCAAACCGGAAATATTGATTAATAAAATATTCGGTGTTTTCTTATCTGCCGGATTGTCGGCATAGCGCAGCGGCTGTTTCGGATAATCCAGATAAGGGGCATCCGCCCGGCCACTGTTGGCGATTCGGTCAAGATAGGTATCGCGGTTCAGCAGTTGGTTTTTTTCCAAAAAGGTTCGGGCGGTCATCGGATACGAAAGCGGTAGGTTGGCTTTTTGCACCGTAATCGGACGATAGAAATAGGCGTCTGCCCAAGCGTACAGCAAGTGCGAGGCGATAAAGCAGAACATCAGTCCGTAAGCCGCTTTGCGAATCCATTTTTTCCGTTCCAGGCTGCGTAACTTATCCCACGACCAGCGTGAAAACAGCATCACAATCAAGAAAATCAGCGGCATCGGCACAAAAAAACGCTCCCAATTACGGGCAAGATCACCGTTATCGGGGTTGATCAGAATATCCCATACCAGAAAAGATAAATGTAGGTGGAAGCGGTTAAAGATTTCGGTGTCCAACAACAGCAGGGTTAAGCCGAGGGTGGACAGCACCACGCCGACCGCACGCAAGCTATAAGGGTTTTTGATCAAAAAGCTGAGCGGAAATAGAATCAGCAAATACAGCGCAAACACGATAAAGCTGAAATGACCGAGGATATTCAGAAAAAAGTAGATTTTGCCGATCAGCGTATTCGGCCAGTCAGCAATAAACGCATAGCGCGAGCCGATCAAAATCGCACAGACAATATTGAAGAAAGCAAACCAGTGTCCCCACGCAATTTTTTGCGAGGTGGCTTCCCAATATTGTCTTGGAATCTTCAGCATATTCTTTTGCCTGTTTTGCGAACCGAAAGTGCGGTTATTCGCGTGGTTTTAAGGAATTTTTTAAGGCGTCACAGAATGCCGCTGCCAACGCGTGCTGCTGATTGCGCCCGACGCTGGATTGCAATAGATTGGTCACGGTGTTGCCCAATGCCATCAACGACAGATCGACCGACGCCTGATGTTTTTCCAGCACCGCCGCCAAATCGCTAAGCAGGACTTGCATTTGGTGATCGCTGTATTTTGATTGGGTTGCCATAAATTGAGTCCTCTTAAGATAGCATGCGCTGATTATTCGGTGATCTGGCAGAATGTTAGCATATTTTTTACGTTACCGCTAAAAAAGCCGTTGCCGATTGGGTATAATGGCGCTTGTTTTGCAAAAGAAAATTAAATGGATCAATAAATGAGTATAGAAGTTAAACAGATCATTCTCCATCAGCTTTATTTAAGCGAAAATATAGCAGAAAAAGCGGCTGAAGATGCGGCTAAAAAAATGGAAAATCAGGCGGAAAACCACACTTTAACCACCCGCTTGCGTTCGCAATTGCTGCCGGTGAATGATGAGATCGAGCAGATGATGTTGCAACTGCATCAGAATTACCAAAGCAAAGCCTTAGCGTACGGCGTGTTTAAAGGTGAGTCGCAATTTGCCCGTCAATTAAATCGATTGATGGAAAATGAGCTGGATTTTATTACATTCAGTCAACAAAGTGCGCAGAGCCTGGCGACGGAATTGGCAAAATATGTATTTGCCGACAGCGGCACTTTTATCCTGTGCCAATATACTTTTTTGGCGACTGATTACCTGTTCCTTGCACTGCTCGATAGCCGTCACAGCATGTTGGTGGACGAAGAGCTGGATATTCGGCACACATCCTATTTGAATATTCAGCAATATGACATTGCCGCCCGTTTGAATTTGACCGAATTGAAGCTGTCAGCCGCCTCCAACCGCTATTTAAGTTTTATCAAAGGGCGGGTTGGACGTAAAATCTCCGATTTCTTTATGGATTTTCTGGGGGCAGACGGCGGTTTTGATCCAAAACAGCAGAATTTAACTTTGTTGCAAGCGGTGGACGATTTTTGTCAACAAGGCGAATTGAGCGGTAAACAAATCCAAGAAGTGAAAAAACAGGCGTTTGATTATTGCAAAGGGCAATTAAAAGTCGGTGAGGAGGTTGTGCTAGAGGAACTTTCTGATACTTTACCGAGTCTAAACCAGCAGAATTTCAGCCAATTCAGCCAACAACAGCAATATGAACTGGCGGACAGCTTTCCGCCGCTTTCCGGTGCGTTAAAATCGCTGACCAAATATTCCGGCTCCGGCAAAGGGGTGACCTTGAGTTTTGATGCCGCATTATTAAATGAGCGAATCGTATGGGATGAACAAAGCGACAGCTTAACGATTAAAGGTTTGCCGGCGAATCTGCGTGATCAATTGCAGCGCTTTGCCAAATCGGACGCTTGATGTTAAATCAGTTGGCATTTTTGCCAAGTTTAGGTATTATCCGTAACAAAATCCAGAATAATAAGGTAGAAAAAAGATGAGATTGAAATCAGTTTTAGCGATTCTTTTAATCAGTATCAGTGCAACCTCCTGTTCGTTATACAACAAACTGGTTTATCGCATTGACGTACCGCAAGGCAACTATCTGCAAGCCGAGCAAGTGGCACAGTTGCAAAATGGCATGACTCCGGAACAGGTACAATATCTGCTGGGTACGCCGATGCTGACCGACCCATACAGCAGCTACACATGGTACTATGTTTACCTGCAACAAAAAGGCTACGAAGATCCGGAGCAATACACCTTAACGGTTAACTTTAACCAAAAAGGCACTGTCAGCGATTTCAACCTCGACAGACCACTGCCACAACAACAAGACGCAGACATCAAACCGCTTGAGTTGGAAAATAATAAAAGCTGGTGGCAATCAATGAAAGATTTTTTTAGTTTTTCATAATAAAGTCTGGAATTGATAAATACATTGAGCCGTTGTATTGATTACAGCGGCTTTTTTATCACTAAAATATAAACTGTTTTATACAAGATATCGATTTTATGATTGCATTAGCTAGAGTTATATTGATTGGGATTTTTATATTATTTAGCAGCATTGTAATATCATTGTTA
>NZ_VDHB01000070.1:0-5125 GCF_006227735.1 Testudinibacter sp. 'clade 2' | reverse complement strand
AAGCCGCTGCTGAGAAAGCTGCTGCCGAAAAAGCCGCTGCTGAGAAAGCCGCTGCTGAGAAAGCCGCTGCCGAACAAGCTGCCGCTGAACAAGCTGCCGCAGAGAAAGCTGCTGCTGAACAAGCTGCTGCTGAAAAAGCTGCTGCAGAGAAAGCTGCTGCTGAAAAAGCTGCCGCCGAGAAAGCTGCTGCTGAACAAGCTGCTGCTGAAAAAGCTGCCGCAGAGAAAGCCGCTGCCGAGAAAGCTGCTGCCGAGAAAGCTGCTGCAGAAAAAGCGGCTGCTGAACAAGCTGCTGCCGAAAAAGCCGCTGCCGAACAAGCCGCTGCTGAACAAGCGGCCGCTGAAAAAGCCGCCGCAGAGAAAGCTGCCGCCGAGAAAGCTGCTGCTGAACAAGCTGCCGCAGAGAAAGCTGCTGCTGAGAAAGCCGCCGCTGAAAAAGCGGCCGCAGAGAAAGCTGCTGCAGAAAAAGCTGCTGCTGAAAAAGCCGCTGCTGAGAAAGCTGCTGCCGAACAAGCCTCAGCTGAACAAGCGGCTGCAGAAAAGGCTGCCGCTGAACAAGCTGCTAAAATCAGTTTATCGGTAAAAACAGCGCCGGAAGTTGGCGAATATTTAACATTGATTGGTAGTGCTCGCAATGTAGTCAATATTAATTTAAATAATGCCCAATCTGGCTTCAGTGTAGCTTATGAAGGTTACTATGAGCGTGATAATTATCAGCACCAGTACGACTTCAAGAGTAAAGTGAATGGTAAAGGCGTGGTGTTTAACCTAGCCAACCGACTCAATGATATCGAAGGTGGGATGCAAATCCGCTTGGCAGATTTAACCACGAGTACAGCGTCAGACAAAGTGCGGTTACAGTCGAAAACGAAATTAACATCGGTTATCGGTTACGGCGGATATTATTTTGATGACCTCAAATTATATGCTGCGCTGGGGGTAGCCAAAGCACGTTTTAATACTAAAATTGACGGACAAGCGCCAACCAGCATGAATAGCCATTTCTCATCTACCGGCATTTTTGCTAAAGGCGGCATCAGCTATACGCAGCCGTTCGGTAATATCAGCTTGAAAGAGTATATTGCGTTGAGCTATAACGATCTGGGTTTAGGTGAATTAACAGACAGCAACGGCGATAAAATTGAGGTGAGCGATAAATTACCACTCAGCAGCGAAGTCGGTGTGATGGTTGATTACAATGGTGAACGCTGGAATTTTAATGCCGGTATCGGGGTTAGTTATGATCTGGGTAAATTGCAAGTGCGGTATAAGGATACCGACCGCAATTATTCACGTGGCACCGGAAAATTAAAATTCAATTTGGATCTGGGATCAAGCTATAAATTGGCAGAACACCTGTATTTGACACAAGATGTGAAACTCGCTTTAGACAGCAACCATTACCAAAATGCCATTTTCAACCTTGGGGTGAAATTTACTTGGTAAAATTTAGCGGTCAATCCTAAGCAATAAATCAATGCCCTATTAGCGATTAATAGGGCATTTGGCAAGTAAACAAAACCATCGCCAGCCATAGCATAAAACAGAAAAAGTCACCGATTTAATTTAACCCGATGGCTGTTCAGACAGCATTTTTAGGCTTGATTGTTAAGTTTGGCTTAATTATTAAATCAGTAAAAGCGGGATTGTTTAGTTGTGATAGCCTTTCTAAAATAAAGCGCCATAACACACATCAAACAGGAGTGCATGATGTCCAGCACCAAACTAACGTATTTATTCGACCCGCTTTGCGGCTGGTGCTACGGCGCAGCCCCGGCAATAGCGCTGCTTGCTCAACAGCGTAATATTGAATTAACCATCTTGCCGACCGGTTTGTTCAGCCACAGCGGCCGTACTATGAGCGCTGATTTCGCTGAATACGCTTGGTCAAACGACCAACGGATTGCCCAGCTCACCGGGCAAATCTTTTCCGCAGCGTATTATCAAAACGTACTGCAAGCCTTCGGCACACCATTTGACTCGTTTACGATGGTGCAAGCCTTGGCGGCGGTAGCACCGCTACAACGCCCAACCGCACTTACCGCCCTGCAACACGCCCGCTATGTGGCCGGGCGCGATGTAACCGATTTGGCCGTGCTGAAAGAGGTATTGCTTGAAACAGACCTTGCGCCAGCGGCGGGCATATTGGACAGCGAAGCCACCAAGCAAAACGCGGCCGAGTTAATCCGACAAGGTCAGGCTCTGGCCACTGAGTTGGGCATCCAAGGCGTTCCCGCTTTGCTGGCGCATGCGCAAAACGGCAAAACCAAAGTGCTACCGAATGCTTGGCTTTATGAAGATATGGCGAAGCTGGTGGAAAAGATTAAAGCAGAGGCTTAAATCAATCGTAAGCTTACCGTCAAGCGCACAGTTCATAACTAGAGACTTCTGCTGCTAACTGTCGTTTAAATTCACTAGGGGGTAAATTCCCCAGTGATTCATGGGGTCGTTCCTCGTTATAACTTAACATCCAAGCCCAACTGAGCTCCCGCACTTGAGCTAACGAGGAGAACAAATGCGGGTCTAGAACTTCTGTGCGATAGCTACGATTAAATCGCTCTATATAGGCGTTTTGGTTCGGTTTGCCAGGCTCAATATAACAAAGCGTGATGTTATTCGCTTCACACCAATCAATAAAGACATGTGAGGTCATTTCACTGCCATTATCCACACGAATCATTTTAGGCAGCCCTTTTTCTGCTTTAAGCTGCTCCAAGGTTCTCACCACTCTGGTTGCTGGTAGCGAGGTATCAACCACGATATCTAAGGCTTCCCTGATGCCTTCATCAATGATATTCAGTACTCTGAAACGTGTACCGTTATAAAGTGCATCACTCATAAAGTCAAAGGACCAACTATAATTCGATTCGGCAGGAACCGCTAAAGGAGCGGGCTTTCGTTCTGCTAACCGCTTTTTAGTACGACGTTTTTGATTTAAATTCATTGCACAGTAAATACGCCATACTCGCTTAAAATTCCAGACTTGACCATCCAATCTCAGTCGATAAAAACATTTCCAGAAGCCCCAACGAGTATGCGTTGGCTCCTGAATAATCGCATTGAGGGCATCAATAATCGGCTGATCCCGTTCAAGGCGCAGCTGACTTGGGTCAGGCCGGTACCAACTGCGACGAGAAAGGCATGTCAAACGACACGCTTTGGAAATCGAGAGTAAACCCTGCTCAACCAAGTGCTGAGCCGCTTCTCGTCGTCGCTCCGGCGTTAAAGCTTTCCCAGCAAATCCTTGATCGCTGCATTTTCCAACGCTAACTCAGCGTACATTTTCTTTAGCTTTGCATTTTCTGCCTCTATATCGCGTAAGTGTTTTAAATCGGACGCCTCTAAGCCACCGTACTTGCTTTTCCACTGGTAATACGTTGCACTGCTAATGCCATACTCCCGACAAATATCGGTCACTTTGGCACCTTGCTCGGCTAATTTTAAAATGCTCACTATCTGAGTTTCTGTAAATTTTGAACGTTTCATGATTTCCTCCATCAAGATGATGATGACAGAAATCTCTGATTTTAGCTTGTGCCTTTTTAGGGTAAGTTTACGCAATTAGGACGTGTCTTCATGGTTGCAATGAGGACACGCCCTAAAAGTTATATTGCTAAGTTGATTTGGGTTTATGCAAACGTTAGAAACGGTAAGATGCTAAGAAAGAAAGTTCATTCGATTTTACAGAATCTTGTAAGTGTACACGCGTGTATTCCGCGCCCAATTCAACATTTTGCGACAGGGCATATTTAGCCCCTAGACCATAGCCGAATCCTTTCACACTATAAGAGCTGCCGTCATCAGACCATTTGACTTTACCATAATTATAATTCACTTTGACATAAGGCAATAGATTCGGCAGTACACGGTAACCTTGCGCATAGCCAACGGTGAAATTACGCTTTCTTTTGGCACTTGCACCATCCTCTTCGGTATCAACCGCATATTTTCCACTTGTCCCTAATTGAATGCTGGCTTGGGCCAAGCCGACAAAATCATTGCCAAAATCAAACCCGTAATCCGCAATTAAATTCACTGATGTGAAACGTTTTAGTTTGATCCCTTCTTCATTGAATTTAAATTTTTCACTACTTATTTTCAAACCAACAGAAGGACCAACAAAAGTTTGACCAGCTGGAGCCGCAAGAGCGGTAGCTGAAATAACGCTGCCACCAAGAAGCGCTGCTGTTAAAACCAGTACTTTTTTCATTTTATAATCCTCTTATAAATAAATACTCGAATTGAGCAATTTCATTCTAAATGAGAGTTAAATGATAAACAATCGCTTTATTGCTCAAATGAGAACTGTATCATTGTTAATCAATGAGATATTTAATTCAACAATATAAAAAGCATATTATAACTTAAATTTCATCACGCCATTTGAACATTAAAGTAAATTTAAGGCATAAAACCGCTGTTGTAATTGGATTGTCAGCATCGACGATATCAACCAAAAATCAGCAATAACCAAGTGATAGCCATGATTGCTAACGCCATCGTCACCGCTGCCGAGCCGAGATCTTTGGCTCTGCCGGAGAGTTCGTGGTATTCCATACCCACGCGATCAACTACCGACTCGATTGCGCTGTTCAGCAATTCAACCACCAACACCATCAGCACCGAGCCGATCATCAACGCCCGCTCTACACCGTTTTCGCCAAGCCAAAAGGCTAACGGAATCAACACCGCCGCCATAATCAGCTCGTGTTGAAATGCGGTTTCCGTCACCGCTTGTTTTAAGCCTTTAATTGAGTAGCCGGTGGCTTTAATTAAATGGGTGAAGCCTTTATGTTTTTGCACGTTTGTTCCTTTTTGCCTAATAGCTAGTGGTAAAATATTTGCTTTTACATTTTTACCTTTTTATTTAAAAATTCATTATATCTTTTAGATATAATATTTGAAATTTCATTATATTTTTCTAGGTTGTTTGGTTCATGAAATATTGTCGGTAAGTTAGGGTTTGAGTGGTCAACATAATCATCAAAATATTTATCGGAAGAATAATAATATTGCGCAAATTTATTTCCATTAGTATTAAAGTCGTCTGACGTCAGTTTGTCATCACAACATTTTTGAATAAATTCAGAGCCAGTCATTTGGTTGCTTTTAACTTGCTCGATTTC
>NZ_VDHB01000007.1:0-58852 GCF_006227735.1 Testudinibacter sp. 'clade 2' | reverse complement strand
ATCCGCCCCTACTTTTACATTTCACCTTTACCAGCAATTTGAGCTCTTTTGCATTGTTACCCAAGAGATTTCATTATGCTAAACCAAATCATCAGCCAAACCATTGCACAAGAACTGAATGTGCAGCCGAAACAAATCCTTGCCGCCATCGGTCTGGTGGACGAAGGCAACACGATTCCGTTTATCGCCCGCTACCGTAAAGAGGTGACCGACGGCTTGGACGACACCCAATTGCGCCATTTTGAAACCCGTTTACTGTATCTGCGTGAACTGGACGAACGCCGCCAAACCATTTTAAAGTCGATTGCCGATCAGGGTAAGCTCAGCGCTGAACTGCAAGCCAAAATCGACAACTGTCAAAGCAAAACCGAACTGGAAGATCTCTATCTGCCATATAAACCCAAACGCCGTACCAAAGGACAAATTGCAATTGAAGCCGGTTTGGAACCGCTGGCCGACAGCCTGTGGCAAAATCCGCAACAAGCACCGGAGCAAGCCGCTGAGCAATTTATTAATGCAGAAAACGGCGTGGCTGATGTCAAAGCTGCACTGGACGGCGCGCGCTATATTTTGATGGAACGTTTTGCCGAAGATGCGGAATTATTGGCCAAAGTGCGTGCCTATTTGCAGAAAAATGCCGTATTAGTGGCGAAAGTGATTGAAGGTAAAGAGAGCGAAGGGGCTAAATTTCAAGATTACTTTGCCCACCAAGAACACCTCGCCAAAGTGCCGTCACACCGAGCATTGGCGATGCTGCGCGGACGTAACGAAGGCGTTTTGCAACTGAGTCTGAATGCTGATCCTGATCAAGACGACAGCATACGCCAAAGCTATTGCGAAGAGATCATCCGCCAACATTTGGGCGTGAATTTCAACCAACAAGCGGCAGACAGTTGGCGCCAGCAGGTGATCAGCTGGACTTGGCGGATTAAGATTTCGCTGCATTTGGAAACTGAGCTGATGGCGGCGTTGCGTGAACAGGCGGAAACGGAAGCGATTGAAGTGTTTGCCCGCAACTTGACCGCACTTTTGATGGCGGCACCGGCAGGTGCGAAAAACACCATGGGGCTGGATCCCGGTTTGCGCACTGGTGTGAAAGTGGCAGTGGTGGATAACACCGGAAAATTACTCGCAACTGAGACTATTTATCCACACACCGGACAAATGGATAAAGCCATGGTGAGTGTTTACCAGCTGGGGAAAAAATACAACGTCGGCTTAATTGCCATCGGCAACGGCACGGCATCGCGCGAAACCGAACGTTTTGTGACCGAGGTTTTGGCAAAATCACATGATTGGCAGGCGCAAAAAGTGGTGGTCAGCGAAGCCGGTGCCTCAGTCTATTCCGCTTCCGAATTGGCGGCGCAAGAGTTTCCACAGCTAGACGTTTCGTTGCGTGGCGCTGTTTCGATTGCCCGTCGCTTGCAAGATCCACTGGCCGAGCTGGTGAAGATTGACCCGAAAGCGATCGGCGTGGGACAGTATCAGCATGATGTCAATCAAAGCCAACTGGCACGCAAACTGGATGCGGTGGTTGAAGACTGTGTGAATGCCGTCGGAGTGGATCTGAACACTGCTTCGGCACCACTGTTGGCACGGGTTGCCGGCATGAGCGCCACGCTGGCACAAAATATTGTCAATTACCGTAATGAAAACGGGCGTTTCGACAGCCGTGAGCAACTGAAAAAAGTCAGCCGTTTAGGACCAAAAGCCTTTGAACAGTGTGCCGGATTTATGCGGATCAGCAACGGCAAAAATCCGTTGGATGCCTCTAGCGTGCACCCGGAAGCCTATCCGGTGGTGGAAAAAATCTTACAAGCTACCGCCCACACCATTCAGGATCTGATCGGCAATTCAAGTGCGGTCAGCGCACTGAATCCTGCACAATTTACCGACGAGCGTTTCGGTTTGCCGACCGTACGCGACATTTTAAATGAATTGGAAAAGCCGGGGCGTGATCCACGCGGTGAATTCAAAACCGCCACCTTTATGGACGGCGTAGAAGCGATCACCGATTTATCGCCGGGTATGATCTTAGAAGGCACCGTGACTAACGTCACCAACTTTGGTGCTTTTGTCGATATCGGTGTTCATCAGGACGGTTTGGTGCATATCTCATCATTATCGGATAAATTCGTGCAAGATCCGCATGAAGTGGTGAAAACCGGCGATGTGGTAAAAGTCAAAGTGATGGACGTGGACATCGCCCGCAAACGCATTGCCTTAAGCTGCCGTTTAGACGAACAACCGCAGGATAAAAACAGCTCAAACCGTGGCAGTGAACAGAACAAAAGTGCGGTCAATTCGCCGACAAATCCAAAAAATCATAGCCGCCGTCATGCGCCGCTTGGTAATAATGCCTTTGCCGATGCGTTAAAAAACTGGAAAAAATAGCTGTATCAAAACCGTCCGAGATCAAAAACGGACGGTTTTTTTTGACTATTATGGAGTAAATATTCGCCCATTTCCAAAATGAATGTGATTTCCCTCTCAATTTTCATAATCGAAAACTCAAAGTCCGAATGAAGCTGTTACAATGTGCGAGAAGATACATATTGTTTGCTATGTATCCCTACATATGATTAATTCAATAATAATTCTTATAAAATAAGAAGAGGTGTTCTATGATTGGTTTTTTTAAACCGGCGGCACATAAGCCGTTATTACCTCAAGAGAAAATCGACCCAACTTATACTCGGCTGCGTTGGCAGGTGTTTATGGGCATTTTCTTTGGTTATGCAGCATACTATTTTACCCGCAGTAATTTCGATTTAGCACAAAAAGGCTTGATCGAAGCCGGGTTATACACCAAAACACAACTGGGGATTATCGGGATTGCGCCGGGTTTGGCGTACGGACTGTCTAAATTCTTTATGGCAGCGATTTCCGACCGCTCCAACCCGAAAATGTTTATGCCGTTCGGTTTAGCACTTTCCGGAATGTGTATGACCCTGATGGGCTTGGTGCCTTGGGCAACCTCCGGCATTTTAATCATGTTCGTACTGCTATTTATCAACGGTTGGTTCCAAGGTATGGGCTGGCCGCCGAGCGGACGCAGCATGGTGCACTGGTGGTCGAAAAAAGAGCGCGGTACTATCGTGTCGATCTGGAACACGGCGCACAATCTCGGTGGCATGATGCCGGCGGTATTGGTCGGTTTAGCCAGTGTGATTTACGCTGCAAACCACCCGGAAGTCACCAAAGTCACCTTCGGTCACGTTTGGCAAGAAGCCTTGTATTATCCGGGTATTGCGGCAATGATCGCTTCGGTTATCATCTATTTTGCGTTGAAAGATACCCCTCAATCCTGCGGTTTGCCGCCGATTGAAGAGTATAAAAACGACTATCCGGAAGATTACAACGAAAAAACCTACGAACATGAACTGAATACCCGTGATATTTTCGTCACCTATGTGTTGAAAAACCGCCTGTTGTGGTACATCGCCATCGCTAACGTGTTCGTTTATCTGATCCGTTACGGTATTTTGAAATGGTCACCGGTCTATTTGGGCGAAGTGAAACACTTCGATATCAAAGCCACCGCTTCCGCCTATGCCATCTATGAATTTGCTGCGATTCCGGGCACGCTGTTGTGCGGTTGGATGTCGGATAAAGTGTTCAAAGGCAGACGCGGTCTGACCGGCTTTATCTTCATGGTGATGGTGACGATTGCGGTGGTGATATTCTGGATGAATCCGGCGACACCTGAAGCGGAACTGGCGCATTATGCAACGCTGCCGTGGTATCAAAACCCGTATCAATTGACTGACTTTATCATGATGACCATCATCGGTTTCCTGATTTACGGTCCAGTAATGTTAATCGGCTTGCACGCCTTAGAGTTAGCGCCGAAAAAAGCGGCAGGAACGGCGGCGGGCTTCACCGGTTTATTCGGTTATTTGGGCGGTACAGTAGCAGCCAGTGCGGTGATCGGCTGGGCAGCAGACACCTACGGTTGGAACGGTGGTTTCTATATCATGATCGGTGGCTCGGCACTGGCTTGTGTGCTGATGTTGATCACTATGGTGGAAGAAGCCAAACATAAAGCCAGAATTGCAGAAGAAGATCGCTTGATCAAATAATGCAACTTAATAGTGGAAAGGCGAACATTGTTTCGTCTTTCTTTTTACTTAAATTCTGCGATATTATTAAAAATAAGGAAAATGTTATGAAATTAAAAACCTTAGCTATCGTACTGGCAGCGTCAACCGCACTTGCCGCCTGTGTTGGCGGTAATCAGCACGCTAGCAACCTGAGCAATCAAGAAAAATTGGTGATCGCCCATCGTGGTGCCAGCGGTTATTTGCCGGAACACACGCTAGAATCCAAAGCGTTGGCATTCGGACAGAAAGCCGACTATTTAGAGCAAGATTTAGCGATGACCAAAGACAATCGCTTAGTGGTGATTCACGATCACTTTCTGGACGGCTTAACCGATGTGGCGAAAAAATTCCCAAAACGTGCGCGCAAAGACGGACGTTACTATGTGGCAGATTTCACCTTGAAAGAGATTCAAACGCTGGAAATGACTGAAAACTTTAAAGTCGAAAACGGCAAACAAGTGCAGGTCTATCCGGGGCGCTTCCCAATGTGGAAATCGCATTTCACCATTCACACTTTTGAAGATGAAATTGAATTTATCCAAGGCTTGGAAAAGTCCAGCGGCAAAAAAATCGGGATTTATCCTGAAATCAAAGCCCCATGGTTACACCACCAAGAAGGCAAAGACATTGCGTTGGAAACCCTGAAAGTCTTGAAAAAATACGGTTATACCACGAAAGATTCCGCAGTTTATCTGCAAACCTTCGATTTCAACGAACTCAAACGCATCAAAACCGAATTACTGCCAAAACTGGGCATGGACATCAAATTGGTTCAATTGGTGGCTTATACCGACTGGCATGAAACCGAAGAGAAAGATGCTAAAGGCAAATGGGTGAATTACGACTACGACTGGATGTTCAAACCGGGTGCAATGGCTGAAGTTGCCAAATATGCCGACGGGGTCGGACCGGGTTGGTATATGCTGATTGACGATAAAAAATCCACGGCGGGCAACATTCAATACACCGAAATGGTCGCTGATATCGCCGCCAACAAACTAGAATTACACCCGTATACGGTGCGCAACGATGCGCTGCCACCGTTTTTCAGCAACATCGACCAAATGTTCGATGCGTTATTAAACAAATCCGGCGCCACCGGTGTCTTCACCGACTTCCCGGATATGGCAGTGAAATTCTTGGGTAAAGATAAGCAATAACCACGCTTGATACCTAAAGTGCGGTCAGACTGAAAAGCTGACCGCACTTTTTGTTGCTGGGCAAAACGATTATTAATTTAACCACTATTTCCTGTGCGGTGACATGCTTTTTAATACCTCATCTTTGAAATAGAAATGGTGCAGCAACGCTGCCGCCGCATGCAATCCTGCTAATACCAGAAATAAATTGCCGAGAAATGGATGAAGTTCCCCAACAAAATGTAGCAGACTACCATTGTTATTTAACGGGATAGCCACGCCAAATGCACTGAACTGCTGTGTTTTGTTAGCCAGTGCCAACCAGCCGCTCAGCGGAATCAATGCCATGCAGAGGTAAAGTGCGGTTTGCACGATTTTTGCCGCTTTTTCTTGCCAATCGGCTAGCGCTGGCTGTTGTGGAATGTGGCGGCGGTAGAAGAACCGAAGAGGCAAGCGCACTATAAGCATACTTGCCACCAGCAGCCCGCTAAAAACATGCAGCTCCCCGATCAAGCCGTCGCGGGTCGGATGGCCGCTGCTGAGGTAGGCGATCAGCACCAATACAACCGTGAACCAATGGCTGTAAATCATTGCGTTAGGGTAACGAGTTGTCATTATCATATCCTTACTCATCATTATTGAACTTAGCCAATATTATATGCGGCAAAATTAGCTACAAATTAGGACGTACTGATTCCTTTATGTATTGATAAAAAAATCCCCTTAACCTTAGGGTAAGGGGAAAGAGGACAAACTCAATAGAGGAAGTTTGTTATTCAATCATTAATTTACTGCCGTCGTATTCCAATACTTGGATCGTACTCAGCGCCTTGCCATTCTCATTTTCACCGCCAATCAACAATACCTGATTGTGGTAAGAAACACTGACCGCACCGCTGACCGGATTGGTAAGTTCCCCGATCATTTTCCAACGTCCGTTTTTTAGCGCATAAATCTCTTTTTGTTGGACTTTTGCTAGACTCTGGTGAGCAAACAGCTCTCCGGCAGCAAATTGAGCTTGCGCTCCCGGAAAATTTGCACCACCTACAATCAAATAGTAGCCGTGGCTGTAACCAACACCTGCCCACGCAATGCCTTCTTGCGATTTGCCTCGCAATGTCGGCAAATTCGGCAGCGCTTTCCAACTGACCCCTTGCGCTGAAAGTCGCCCCTGTGCAGTAGTGGCGCTTGTCAAGCCGGGTTTAATCTCACCACTGACCACTAACAGTGTTTCACCTTGCCCTAACACAGCAGCCCCGATTCTCGGTTCAAAAGGGATTTTACCTTCATTTCGCCATTGGTTACTGTATGGCGTATAACTCAGCAATTCGTTGGTAAAAAAATAGTCCTGTGGACGTTTTTGAAAAAATGCCTCATCTACCACTTGTCGTTGTGCCGGATCTGAGGCGACGGCATAATCTTGTAAATAACCGTTTAACAAGGATAAATTAGCTCCGCCGAGCAGATAAATTTTTCCGTTATGAGTTACCGCACCACCGCCAGCCAAACCTCGTGGTGCCTCCGCATTGAGCTTGACCCAACGATCTTGCTGCGGATCATAACGGTGTACATCATTAATAAACTGGCGAACGCCCTGTTCATTGCTTTGCTGTCCACCAAAAACATATAACTGCTGATCCAGCACCGCAACAATTGGCTGTATTCGCTCACCACCCGGGAAATCAGCAATCGGTTGCCACTTTGCCTTGCTCTCTGCTGCTTGCAGCGACAACCGATAAAATTTGTCACCCGCAGTGCCCAAACCGACATACAGCATATCGCCAATCAACGCACCGCCGCCTTGCTTAATCGGCTGCGGCAAATCCGGGTACGCTGCTGACACAGCAACTGCCGTTGTCAGACACAAACCGAATATAAGACGGGATAACAGGGTTTTTATCGCTTTCATACTCTCACTTAGGTTAGAACTTGGCGATAATTCAACCAACACTGAAAGGTAATTATCATTCTTTATGTCAGGATGATATATTTACTCCATTTATAAAAGCAATATTAAATTCAATTTTGTTACCGGAATTTCAAGGAAGATCACACTTTTGCTACAAACATGGGGATATTTTATGCCGTAAAAGTGCGGTTTGTAGCTTTTACGGCAGGAGAAAAGGCGAGTTATTTTTTCTTGGTCGGACGCTGCCAGTTGGCAATATGGCGCTGTGGCACACGGCTAATCACCAGCTCGTTGTCGGCAACATCTTTGGTAATCGTTGCGCCGGCGCCGATGGTTGCCCCGTCGGCAATCTTGACCGGTGCTACCAACTGGCTGTCGGAACCGACAAACACATTATCACCGATAATGGTTTTGAATTTATTCACGCCGTCATAGTTGCAGGTGATCACCCCGGCACCGATATTGCAATTACTGCCGATTTCTGCATCGCCGACGTAGGTCAAATGGTTCACTTTTGAACCTTTGCCGACGTGTGATTTTTTAATTTCGACAAAGTTGCCGACATGGGTTTCCGCTGCCAACTCGGCGCCTGGACGCAGCCGTGAGAACGGGCCAATCACCGCACTTTCGCCAATCACCGCATCATCAATCACCGAATACGGTTTGACTTCAACATCCGCAGCAATCCGGCAGTTTTTCAATATGCAACCGGCGCCGATCCGCACTCGGTCACCCAGCTCTACTTTGCCTTCGATAATCACATTGACATCAATTTCTACATCTTTGCCGTGCAGTAGTTCGCCACGCAGATCAAACCGAGCCGGGTCAATCAACATCACGCCCGCCAACAATAGCCGTTTGGCCTGTTGCTGCTGATAATAGCGTTCCAATTGCGCCAGTTGCAGCCGATTGTTAGCGCCCTCGACTTCCATCCGATCCGCCGCAGGCACGGCACAGACTTGGCAGCCGTCTTGATTCGCCAACGCAATCACATCCGTGATGTAATATTCGCCTTGGGCATTGTTGTTATTCAAACGTGACAGCCAGTTTTTGAAGCTGGCGCCACTGGCGACCATCACACCGGTGTTGACTTCTTGAATCTTGAGCTGCTCAGAATTGGCATCTTTTTGTTCCACAATCGCCACCACATTGCCGTCCTTGCGGATAATCCGTCCATAACCGGTCGGGTCGTCCAGTTTCACCGTCAACAGTGAAATACCATGTTGTGGCTTAGCGGCAATCAGCTTTTCCAACGTCGCCTGTGTAATCAACGGACCGTCGCCGTACAACATCAGAATGTCTTCATCATCGGCAAAGTGCGGTGCTGCCTGCTGCATCGCATGACCGGTTCCCAATTGTTCCGCCTGCAACACCCAGTTAACCGGCTCTGCTTGCAACCGCTGCTGCATCAGCTCGCCGCCATGACCATAAATCAGGTGAATATTGTTGGTGCCTAACGCTTTTACGGTGTCGATCACATGCTTGACCATCGGTTTGCCTGCAACATTATGCAGCACCTTCGGCAGTTCTGAATACATTCGGGTGCCTTTACCGGCAGCTAAAATCACCACACTTAATTTTTGTTCGCTCATTTTCGATTTCTCTCGTTTAAATCAGATTGCACAGATTTTACCTTAAATTTAACGACTGATAAATGCAAATAACCGCACTTTATTGCCGAGCAATTCGGCAGCAAAGTGCGGTTAAGGTGTGCGGTTAAATGACGCTATTCAATCACTCAGTGCTGGCCTTATTCAACCCGCTCGCCATGCAACACCACATCCAATCCTTGGCGTTCTTCGTCTTTTTCCACTCGCAAGCCGGTGATTTTGCTAACCAGAAAGAACAGGATCACACTGCCGACGCCGCTGTAACCCACCGTAATCAAGATACTTTTAATTTGCACCCACAGACTGGCGCCACCACCCGTGATGTCGGTCGAAACAAACACACCGGTCAATACTGCGCCAACGATACCACCGATACCGTGAATCCCAAATGCGTCCAACGAATCGTCATAGCCTAACCAATATTTGAGTTTGGTTGCGCCCCAAAAACAGATCACACCGGAAATCAAACCGATGAAAACCGCACTTTGCACGCTGACAAAGCCCGCAGCCGGGGTGATCGCGACCAAGCCTGCTACCGCACCGGAAGCTAAACCCAACGCTGACGGTTTATGTCCCAGCAAGCGTTCGGTCAACATCCAAGCCACTGCCGCCGCGGCTGTCGCAATTTGTGTGGTTGCCATTGCCATCCCGGCACGACCGTCCGCTGCTAATGCGGAGCCAGCGTTGAAGCCGAACCAACCGACCCACAACATCGCCATGCCCACCAGCGTCAATACCAAGTTGTGTGGCGGCATCGCTTCTTTGCCATATCCAATGCGTTTACCAATAATCACTGCGCCGACTAAGCCTGCAATACCGGCATTGATGTGGATGACCGTGCCGCCGGCATAATCCAACACACCATCAGCCGCCAACCAGCCGTCCGGCCCCCAAACCCAGTGCGCCGTCGGCACATAAATCAACAGTGACCATAAAGCGCTGAACAATAACATGCCGGAAAATTTAATCCGTTCGGCAAAAGCGCCCGTGATAATGGCGGCGGCGATCACGGCAAACGCCATTTGAAAAAGCATAAACACCGGTTCCGGAATGGTGGCGGCACCAGGGAAGATCGTCAGTTGTTCACTTTCGGTAAAGACATTCATACCGCTCAGGAAAAAACGCTCCGTCCCGCCGATAAAGCCATTATTGGAGGTGAAAGCTAAGCTGTAACCAAAGCACATCCATAACAACGAGATTAAGCAAGCAACGGCAATACTTTGCACCATGGTCGCCAACACATTTTTCTTCCGTACCATGCCAGCATAAAACAGTGCTAAGCCGGGCAATGTCATAAATAGTACCAAAATCGCCGAGACCATCACCCAAGCAGTATCGCCTGCGCTGATGTCCGACATCGGGCGGATCCAGTCCGTCGTTTCTGAGGCAAAGCCTGCAGCAGGCAGCAGGGCGGTCATGCCGCCGATAACAAGTGATTTTTTCATGTTTTCACCTATACAGTTGTTTCCGAGTTTAAAATGAAATAAAAATAAAAAATTAAAGCATCGTTAAATGGCATTTTCATCGGTTTCACCGGTGCGGATGCGAATCACTTTATCCACCGGTTTTACAAAGATTTTGCCGTCACCGATTTTTCCGGTGCGCGCCGTTTGGCAGATGACCTCGACCGCTTGCTCGGTCAATTCATCGCTCAACACAATATCCAGTGAAATTTTAGGCAGAAAATCCACCGCATATTCGGCACCACGATACAGCTCGGTGTGTCCTTTTTGCCGCCCGAAGCCTTTGACTTCAGTGACGGTGATGCCTTGGATGCCGATGTCGGACAAGGCTTCACGGATCTCATCTAAACGGAAGGGTTGCACAATGGCAGTGATTTGTTTCATAAGTTTCTCCTTAGAAAGTCATACAATAAAACTTAAAATGAGGAGCAAACCTAATTTGTCTGACGACATAAAAAAGGTTGCTTTCCGAGTAAATATCAAAAAATAAAAATAAAAAAAGTACTGCTAAAAATCGCTTACAAAATATTTTCGTACTGATCGGTAATCCGTTTTGGCCACACGCTGGACTGCACTTGTCCGATATGTTCTTTATGCAGCAACAACATCGCCATGCGCGACTGTCCGATACCACCACCGATCGATTGCGGCAATCTGCCATTCAATAAATCCTGATGCCAAGGAAATTCAGCGCGTTCTTCGTTGTTAGTCAACGCCAACTGATGCCGAAGTGCGGTTTCATCAACCCGAATCCCCATTGAAGACAACTCAAATGCCGATTGCAGCACCGGATTCCACACCAGAATATCACCGTTCAAGCCTTTATATTCGCCTTCGCTTGGCGTAGTCCAATCATCATAATCCGGCGCTCGTCCATCGTGCGGTTTGCCGTCAGACAGCTTGCCGCCGATCCCGATTAAAAATACTGCGCCAAACTCTTTGCAGACCGCACTTTCGCGTTCTTTGCCACTCATATTCGGATAGCGACGCACCAGATCTTCGGTGTGGATAAAGGTGATCTCCGACGGCAGCGAGCCTTTAATCCCAAACTGCACTTCCACCATTTGCTCGGTTTCTTTGATGGCAGTGTAAATCGAGCGCACCGTTTGTTTTAAAAAGTCCAAATTGCGACTGCCTGCCGGAATCACTTTCTCCCAGTCCCATTGATCAACAAATACCGAGTGGGTTTGATCAAGGCTGTCTTCATCGGGGCGCAACGCAATCATGTGTACAAACAACCCTTCGTTTGGCTGGAAATCAAAGCGTCCCAACGTATGGCGTTTCCATTTTGCCAAGGAGTGCACCACTTCAAAGCGCACCCCGTGAATTTCACGAATATTCACCTGCACTGCATTTTCCACGCCGGACAGATTGTCCTGCATACCATTGCCGACTTGACTAAGTAGCGGCCCTTGCACCTCAACGATTTTTAAGTGTTCTTTTAACATTTGTGTGAAGGTGTTTTTAACGAAACTGATTTCTTGTTGTTGCAAAATAAAGGAATTTTTCATAATTTATCTAAAGTTTATCTGGGTTGATTAAATAAAAAAAACGTTTTGCTTGTCGTTTTTATGCATTATTCAACAAACAAACAAAAAATTCCAATACTTTTTTAATTTTTTTTGTTAATATGTAGTCATTAATCAATAGAAGCATATTTTTTTTGAAAAAAAACTAAAATCGGAGAAGCGTATGCAACATACCAGCCACATTGATGCTCTTGATCAACAAATCTTGCGAGTTCTGACCAAAGATGCCCGCACCCCTTATGCCGAAATGGCGAAAAAATTCGGGGTCAGCCCGGGAACAATTCATGTTCGAGTGGAAAAAATGCGCCAATCGGGCGTGATTGAAGGCACGAAAGTGCGGATCAACGAACGCAAACTGGGTTATGATGTTTGTTGCTTTATCGGCATTATTCTAAAAAGCGCTAAAGACTACGACACCGTGATTAAAAAGCTGCAAACTTTTGACGAAGTGGTCGAGGCTTATTACACCACCGGCAATTACTCTATCTTTATCAAGGTGATGACCCACACTATCGAAGAACTACATGGGGTGTTGGCAAACAAAATTCAGCTGATAGATGAGATCCAGTCCACAGAAACACTAATTTCTATGCAAAATCCTATTCTGAGAGATATAAATCCATAATGGTTTGGCGTAGAATATCTGCCTTAGGTTATAGGGCGTGTTGAGGTAATATCTCAACACGCCCTATATAGGTTTTATAGATAGATCAATAATAATAACAAGGAGATGTTTTTATGGCAGATGTATTTCATTTAGGGTTAACCAAAGCGGATCTGGAAGGGGCAACAGTTGCGATCGTCCCGGGCGATCCGGCACGTGTCGAGCGTATTGCTAAGCAGATGGACAAACCTAAATTTTTGGTCTCTACCCGCGAATTTACCTCATGGTTAGGCTATGTCAGCGGCAAGCCGATTATGATCTGTTCCACCGGGATCGGTGGTCCTTCTGTTTCAATCGCAGTAGAAGAGTTAGCACAATTGGGCGTGCGCACTTTCTTGCGCATCGGCACCACCGGTGCGATTCAGCCACATATTAATGTCGGTGATATTTTAGTCACCACCGGTGCGGTGCGTTTAGACGGTGCCAGCCAGCACTTTGCGCCGTTGGAATACCCGGCAGTAGCCGATTTCACTTGTACTTCGGCGCTGTACCAAGTTGCCAAAGAAAGCGGCGCAGCGACCTATGTCGGCATCACGGCTTCTTCCGATACATTCTATCCGGGACAAGAGCGCTACGATACCTACAGCGGCAAAATCTGCCGCCGTTTCAAAGACTCGCTGAAAGAGTGGCAACAACTGAACGTGATGAATTTTGAGATGGAATCTGCCACCTTATTCACCATGTGCTCAGCGTTAGGCTTAAGAGCTGGCATGATTTCTGCCGTGATCGTCAACCGCACCCAGCAAGAAATTCCAAACGAAAGCACCATCAAAGCCGCTGAAGGCACAGCGGTAGCCTTGGTGGTGAAAGCGGCTGGACAGCTGGCTTAAACCTTAACGATAGTCAGATAAATCAATCCCGCAACATTGGCCAATGTGCGGGATTTTTGATATTAGCGCCTATCCTAGGCTACTGCGTTTTTCAAAATCAGATATAACTCATCTTTGAGGCGCAGCTTCTCTTTTTTCAGATTTTCCACTTCGGTCACCGTACCCAATTCTATATTGGTTTCAATGGCTTTGATTTTGTGGTCAAGTTCATTGTGCTTGTCAAACAAACGGCTAAAGTGGGCATCTTCTAATTTCAGACGGCTGATCAAATCACGATATTCTGGAAACATACTAAAACTCCTGTTAAATGATGGGAATAGACGGAAGCAAATCAATTTTGTTTTACTCTAACACCAAATAGCAAATATAACTCAGCGACAGTTCACAAAATTGACTTTAATTAGGGTTTGTTGATGTTTGTTTATATAGTGAAATAAAAAACAGGACGCCACCGCTGCATCCTGTCAATGATAAAGCGAGTCTGCTTATTTGCGTAAACCGCCAACAAACTGCACCGCTTCTTGCGTGAGGCGTGTCACTTCATCCCAATTTCCAGCGGCGATTGCCTCATTCGGAATCATCCACGAACCGCCCACCGTCGCCACACAATCCAATGCCATATAATTAGCCACATTTTTCGGGCTAATCCCGCCGGTCGGGCAGAACGTCAACTGTGGCAATGGGGCAGAAATCGCTTTCAATGCCGGAGCACCGCCATTGGCTTCTGCCGGAAAAAATTTCAAATGATCGTAGCCCAATTCAAGTGCGGTCATCATCTCAGATGGCGTTGAAGTGCCTGGCATTAAAGGCACTTCGCCCTGCGCGGCATGTTTTAATAACGACAGCGTCGCTCCCGGCGAAATAATAAATTTCGCCCCTGCTGCAAGTGCCGCATCATATTGCTGTGGCGAAATCACTGTTCCGGCGCCCACCAGCGCCTCTGGCATCGCTTCACTGATGATTTTAATCGCCTCTAGTGCCACCGCACTGCGCAAGGTAATCTCAAACACCTTGATGCCGCCTGCCGACAGTGCTTGCGCCATTGGTAACGCATCCTTTAAATGTTTGATCACCATCACCGGCACCACCGGGGAAGCGGCAAAAACCGTACTGGGTTGTAAACTCCAATTCATAGCAAAAATCCTTGTTAAAAATTCCGTCAATCAAAAAACACAATATCAAAACAGCTTTTTAAAGATAGCAAAAAAACGGACCACTGTCGCATATCACACGATGAAAAGTGCGGTTTGAAGCCATTTTTTGTGATCTTGATCACCTAATATAAACACAAACGGACAGAAAATTCTGTCCGTTGTTTGAGCTAAAACGAGCTGTACGCTTAACGCGACGGTAAGTAGCGAGCCGGATCGACTGATTTGCCTTTGTAACGGATTTCAAAATGCAGTTTGACCGAATTAGTGCCGGAGCTGCCCATTTTGGCAATTTGCTGTCCGGCGCTGACTTCTTGCTGGTCTTTGACCGAAATACTTTCATTATGCGCATACGCACTGAGGAAATCATCATTGTGTTTGATGATAATCAGATTGCCGTAGCCGCGCAACGCATTGCCGGCATACACCACCCGCCCTGCGGCAGCGGCATTCACTGCTTGTCCACGTGAGCCGGAAATATCGATACCTTTATTGCCGCCGTCTGAAGAGGAGAAGCCTTGAATCACTTTGCCGTTGCTCGGCCAGCGCCAACTGATGTTAGAATTAACCGCACTTGGTGGGGTCGTATCCACACGAGTAGCTGCTGTGGCTACTGTTCCTGCCGTTGCCGTCACTGCTTGTTGTGCTTGCTGTTGCTGCGCCATAGTGGCGGCATTACCGGCTGAGGCCTTCACCGGTCCGATAATCGTACCGTCAGAGCCATATTGAGTATTATTCGGACCCGGTGTATAAGAAACCGCTGGTTGGGTAACGGCTGGAGTTGTCGCTGGTGCTGATTGTGCCGCCACCGTACCGACTGCCGGCGCTGAGCTAGGTGCAACCGCACTTGCTCCGTTGCCAATTTTCAAAACTTGTCCGACTTTCAGATTGTAAGGCTCGCTCATCTGGTTTTTCGCCGCCAGCTCTGCCACATCCATACCGGAAATATAAGCGATTAAAAACATGGTATCGCCTTTACGCACGGTGTAGCTATCGCCTTTATAAAAACCTTTATCAATTTGATTATAGATTGGAGCGTTAGTGGCGCTGTCACGCGGGATCGTGAAATCCTGTGAGGCATTATTAGTACGAGTTTGGCTGTTCACCGCCGTGCCGACAGTTTGAGTAGCCTGCTGCACTTGTCCAATCGGCTGTTGTACCGCACTTTGTACATTTTGCTGCACCTGTTGCGTTTGGGTTTGCGCTTGTCCGATCGGCTGTTGAATGGCTTGTTGCACCGACATACTTTCCGGCATGCTTTGCTGCTGAATTTCAGGCTGCCAACTACCATTGCTCGCACCACTGGCTTCAACCGGCTGCATAATGCCCGGAGACAGGTTGCCGTCCGCACTTTGTACCGGCGCACCGCCACTGCTGCTACAACCGGCTAAAACAGCCAACGCCAGCGCAGTTGCCGGGAAAAAGAACAGTTTATTTTTCATGTTTAAATCCTTGACTAACGTAAAATAAGATAAGCGATAACCGCTAAGACTACCACGCCCCAACCGATCACTTCAATAGAACGGCGCAACTTGGCTTCAATTTTTGGCCCACCCCAGGCGGACAATTTCGCGACCAGAATAAACCGTGCCGCACGGGAAACAAAGGCAGTCACGGCAAACGGCAGCAGTGCCATATGCAACAACCCGCCGGCAATGGTGAATACTTTATAGGGAATCGGCGAGAAACCGGCGACGAATAATACCAAGATCCCCCACTGGTCAAACCAAGCGATCACCTGTTCCATCTTCGCCTGATAACCAAATTGGATAATATAATGTTGAACAAAATCATAAGCGTAATAGCCGATTGCATAACCGAGCAATCCGCCCAACATTGAGGCAAGTGCGGTGTAAAGCGCATATTTCATTGCTTGTTTAGGCTTGTTCATCGCCATTGGAATTAACATCACATCCGGCGGAATCGGAAAAAAGACCGCTTCAATAAAGCTGACAAAGCACAACCAATAAACCGCTAAACGGTGACGTGACCACTGCATGGTCTTATCATACATTTTACTAAAAATTTTCACTGTAGCTCTCCTGCCACCAACGGTACAAATTTAACATCTTCTATATTTTCCACTCGATACCGATCGCCGATTCGAGTAATCAATTGCAATATTTGATTGCAAACTCCGATTGGGATCACCATTCTGCCGCCGTCACGCAGCTGTTGTAGCAACTCAATCGGCATATTTTCAGCCGCAGCAGTCACCATAATCGCATCAAACGGCGCTTTAGCTTTCCAGCCCTCCCAGCCATCAGCATGGCGCAGTTGCACATTATGCAACTCCAATTTTTTCAGGCGGTAAATCGCTTGCCATTGTAATTTTTTAATTCGCTCCACGCTATAAACTTTATGGCACAATTTTGCTAAAAGTGCGGTCTGATAGCCACTGCCGGTGCCGATTTCCAACACATGATGCTCGGCTTGCAATCCCAACAGTTCGGTCATTCTGGCGACAATGTAGGGCTGTGACAAGGTTTGTCCTTCGCCAATCGGAATCGCCATATTTTCATAACAACGGCGAGTGAACGCCTCCTCCACAAAAAACGCACGCGGAATCTCATAGATCGCCTGTAAAATAGCCTGATCTTTGATTCCCTGCGCCTGAAGGCGCTGCACCAAGCGGCGTTGTTCGATTTTAGACATCTTACGCCGTTTCCAACCAATGTTGTAGCCGTTGCAGTGACTGGTGTGCCGTCATATCAGTTTGAATCGGCGTCAAAGAGACATAGCCGTGCTCCACGGCATGAAAGTCTGTTCCCTCACCACTGTATTCCGGCAGACCGCTGGCACCCACCCAATAGATGCTTTCGCCACGTGGATCAATCTGCTTCACCATTTCACTGGCTGATTCGCGATAACCCAGCTTGGTCACTTTCGAACCTTTTAAATCGGCATAAGGAATATCCGGCACGTTGATGTTGATGATTTCGCGCGAACTCAACACATTGTCGTGCAGTTTCGGAATCAAATCACACACCACCTGCGCTGCGGTTTCAAAATAGATTCGTCCGTCTAATGACACCGCAATCGACGGCAACCCCAAGTGTCGTCCTTCCAACGCCGCTGCGACTGTGCCGGAATAAATAACGTCATCGCCTAAATTCGCACCGGCATTGATGCCGGAAACCACCAGATCAACCCGTCCGGCAAGGAAACCGTTCAGCGCCAAATGCACACAATCCGCCGGCGTGCCGTTGATACAATAGTCACCGTTTGCTAATTTTAGCGGTCGCAGCGGTTCAACCAAGGTTAACGAGCTCGAGGCTGCACTGCGGTTACGATCCGGTGCCACAATGGTCACAGTGGCAAATTTGCGTAATGCCGCCGCCATGGTTTGAATTCCCTCGGCGTGGATCCCGTCATCGTTACTTAACAAAATATGCATAATTGTCCTTGTTATTCTTCTTTTTCACTCAATAAGGCCACTTCACGCACCAGCGCCGTGGCATAACTGCCGCTGTCCAGATAAAACGATAAACGCAAGCCGTCTGCCACAAACTGCCAAGTGAAATCTTGCGCCTGCGCCAACAATGCGCGGCGCGCATTTTGCAACCGCTCTTGCTGCATTAAAGCCAGCAATTCAGGGTGTTGCTCTACCACCGCTCGTTCACGTTCGGCGGCTTCGGCTTGGCTGTCCAGCGGCTGTGAACCGACTAGCGCTGCGGTCAAAGCAAGATCATGTTGCTGCAAGCGCAACTGTAACAACGGCAATTCCGCTGCCGTTGCCACAAACCAACTGTGTGAGCCTTGCAATTGCAGCACATCACCGTCTAACACCGTCGTTGCCAACTGATCTTCAATCCGCTGTGAAACGATTAAATTAAACAATTCACTGCGGGCGGCAGAGAGGTAAAAGCTACGCTTTTTACGGTCTTTAACTTGAATTTCACCTTGCGCCCAACGCAGTGCCTGAGTCAAATTATGCCCGTCACGTCCGAAGCGTTGCTCCATAAAATAGTTGGGAAAACCGCACTTTTCAATTTGTTGTAAACGCTGAATCAAATCGGCACTTTGCTGCAAATCACGCAATAAAATCTCAAAACGGTTGCCTTGCAAGCTGCCGATGCGGATTTTGCGATTATGGCGGCTGACGTGCAAAATTTCAACGCCCTCCTCAACGCCCTCCAATGCAAACTGGCTGAAATCCGGTGTCGCCTTGCCCGGCAGATGCAGGCAAAACCACTGCTCAGTGACTGCATGGCGATCTTTCAAGCCGGCATAACTCATGTTTTTGGCGGAGATACCTGCAAATGCCGCCAACTTCTCGCCAACAAACAAGGTATTGGCATTGGTTTTGCGTACCTTTAAGGCAACAAATTCGCCTTCGCCACTGATGGCGTAGCCCAGCTCTTCTTTCACGATAAAATCGCTGAATTCAACTTTTAAGCGGGCGGTTTGTTGTGGTTTGCCGTATAAATATTGCAGTTCTGACATCAGCTATCCTTAAGCAGCAGTGCTACCGCTTCACAGGCAATACCTTCGCCACGCCCAGTAAAACCCAGCTTTTCCGTGGTGGTTGCCTTCACATTGACTTGTTGCACATCACAGCCCAAATCTTCGGCAATGCAAGCACGCATCGCGTCAATATGTGGTCGCATTTTCGGCGCTTGCGCAATAATCGTGACATCCACATTGCCCACTCGGTAGCCTTGCAACCGCACTTGGCGATAGGCTTCACGCAATAAGCCACGGCTGTCAGCACCTTGATATGCCATATCGGTATCGGGGAATAATTTACCGATGTCGCCCAACGCCACTGCCCCCAGCAAAGCGTCGGTCAAGGCGTGCAGTGCTACATCACCGTCCGAATGTGCCAACAACCCCTTTTCATAGGGAATTGCCACGCCGCCAATGATTATCGGCCCTGCGCCGCCGAAAGCGTGTACATCAAAACCATGTCCTATGCGTATCATTTGCCGTTTCTCCGTTGTAAATAAAATTCCGCCAAGGCCAGATCCTCCGGCCGGGTGATTTTCAAATTATCCGAGCGCCCTGACACCAAGTGCGGTCGATAGCCCAACAGCTCCATCGCCGAGGCTTCATCCGTCAGGATCAAATCCTGTTCAAACGCATGGGCATAGGCTGTTGCCAGTAATTCGGTAGGGAAGAATTGCGGGGTTAAGGCGTGCCACAATTGCGAGCGATCTTCAGTGGCTTGAATCTGTTGTGCACTATCGGCACGCTTAATCGTATCGGTTGCCGGATACGCTAAAATAGCCCCGTTTGGATCGTCAATTTGCAGCAATTTATCCAAATCTTGATGGGTCAAACAAGGGCGTGCCGCATCATGCACCAGCACCCAACTCTCGCCATTCCCGATTTCTACCGCACTTTGCAACGCAGCAAACACCGAAGCCGCACGGGTTTCACCACCGTGTACAATCTGAATTTGCGGATGTTGCGCTAAACCCAATTGCCGGATGTAGGGGTCGTCTTGCGCCACCGACAAAATCACTTTTTCAATCGGCGCATAACTCAACAGCACGTCCAAGGTGTGTTGCAAAATCGGTTTGCCGTTCAGCAATAAATACTGCTTGGGTTTATCCTGCTGCATCCGACTACCGACACCCGCCGCCGGCACGATGGCAATAATATTACGCGCCACCATTATTGATATTCGTCCGCTTTCATCAAACGGTAGAAAACTTCGTTGGATTTAACCATGTCGTGTTCTAGGCGGGCACGTTCTTCTACTGCCGCTACACCCTCTTTCAAATCTTTGATTTCTGCCATAATCAATTGATTACGCTGCGCCAACAGGGTGTTTTCCGCCGATCGTTGCTCAATTTCCTGCTGCACCGCCTGATAATCACGGTAGCCGTTTTTGCCGAACCAAAAGCTGTATTGAAACAGCAGCAGCAGACCACCAAGGATAATGATCAATACCCGCATACTTGCCTTTCCTGTTTGAGTGAAAATGGGGATAGTTTACCTTGAAACGGGGAGAAAATGGAATTTTAAACCAACCAATTAATAAAGATTTGTACTAAAACAGCACTTTTATCGACAAAACGGTAAAAGTGCGGTTTGCCGTCGAGCCTTAGGAACGGATAAATAACTGACGGTGATCCAGTGCCGGCAGTTGTGAGCGCACTTCAGCCAAGCGCCGAAAATCAAGGGTCGCCAGCGCAAAACCTTCGCCTTCGCCGACACCGCTGATAATCTCCCCCCAAGGGTCGATGATCATACTTTGCCCAAATGTAGTACGCCCATTTTGATGGCGTCCGCCTTGTGCCGAGGCAATCACATAACACTGATTTTCGATGGCTCTGGCACGCAACAGCACTTCCCAGTGCGCCTTGCCGGTGGTGTATGTGAACGCTGCCGGCAACACCAGCACGTCATACGGGGTTTGGGCGCGAAACAATTCAGGAAACCGCAGGTCATAACAAATCCCTTGCCCAACCTGAATATCGCCAATCTTCAGTTGTGGCACTTGATAACCGGCTTGAATGCTGTCGGCTTCGCAATATTTTTCACCGATGCCGGTGTAGCTGAACAGATGGATTTTGTCGTAACGGGAAAGTAGTTCGCCCTGTTCACCATACACCAACATACTATTTAACACTTTATTGTCTTCACTGCTGCGCAGCGCAATCGAACCGGAAAATAGCACGATGTTCAGCGCCTTTGCCAGCTCGGATAGTAATGTTTGTAATCTGCCCTCACCAAAAGCTTCGGCGATCGCCAGCTTGTCCTGCTCATGCGCCCCCATTAACGCCCAATATTCCGGCAAAACCACCCATTTTGCCCCAGCTTTGGCGGCTTTGCGTACGAGTGTCTGCATCGTATCGATATTGTTATTGATATCTGTGGTTGAAACCATTTGAATGGTAGCGACTTTAAAATTGGCTGCCGTCATATGCCCTATCCTTCTGTATTACCTCTATCGATTTCAGTATCGCTTGATTCTATTCCGAAAACAAGCTTTCTGCGCTATTTTTAAACGAATTCATGTCGTTACCCATCAAATTACAACTCCTTATGATGGTCAAATTATAGCGCACAAAAAGTAACATAGTGGTATTATCTGTACTCAAAATCTAAATACTTTTTTTAGAATTAAATATAAACATCATATGAAGCGAAATAGTGTTTGTAGTCTGCTTCTGAATAGCGTAATATTCGCTCGTTTTTACATCAACAAAAGGATATTTTAGTATGAACAAATATTTTGCTGAATTCTTTGGCACATTCTGGTTGGTCTTCGGCGGTTGCGGAAGTGCGGTTTTGGCAGCGGCTTATCCTGAATTGGGTATCGGTTTTGCCGGTGTCGCATTAGCATTCGGTTTAACCGTATTAACCATGGCCTATGCGGTCGGACACATCTCCGGTGGTCACTTCAACCCGGCAGTTTCCGTCGGACTAATGGTCGGTGGTCGTTTCAGCGCAAAAGAATTACTGCCATACATTATTTCTCAAGTGGTGGGCGCCACAGCGGCGGCGGCTGTGTTGTACTTCGTTGCCACCGGTAAAGCGGAATTCGACGCAGTAGCCAGCGGTTTTGCCAGCAACGGTTACGCTGAGCACTCGCCAAACCAATACAGCTTAGGCGCAGCATTGGTGATCGAAGTGGTACTAACCGCCTTCTTCCTGATCATCATCATGGGCGCCACCGATGAGCGTGCGCCGAAAGGGTTTGCCCCGATTGCGATCGGCTTAGGCTTAACCCTGATTCACTTGATCAGCATTCCGGTAACCAATACCTCGGTTAACCCGGCACGTAGTACCGGTGTTGCCTTGTTCCAAGGCGGTTGGGCAATTGAGCAACTATGGTTGTTCTGGTTAGCACCGATTGTCGGCGCAGCACTCGGCGGTATCATTTACCGTTCATTATTATCCGGCAACAAATAAGCATTTATTTTGCTCATATAAGCCGCTTTCTGGCAACGGAAAGTGGTTTTTTTGTATGTTATACTCTGCTTTTCGAGCAACAAACCCTATTATTCAATCATGGCAAAATCAAACTACATTACTCGCAACGGCTGGAATGTGCTGGATCAAGAATTGAAATTTCTCTGGCGTGAAGAGCGGCCGAAAGTGACGCAGGCGGTTTCTGAGGCGGCGGCATTGGGCGATCGCAGTGAAAATGCGGAATATATTTACGGCAAACGTCGCTTGCGTGAAATCGATCGCCGGGTGCGCTTTTTAAGCAAACGCTTGGATGTGCTGCAAATCGTGGATTATCACCCGAAACAAGAGGGCAAAGTGTTTTTCGGGGCGTGGGTGGAATTGGAAGATGTCGATGGCAACAACAAGCACTATCGGATTGTCGGCTGTGATGAATTTGATCCGCACAAAAATTGGATTTCGATTGATTCGCCGGTCGCACGCGCCTTAATCGGCAAAGCGGTTGACGATGAAATCAAGGTCAATACCCCGTCCGGTGAAGTGGTGTGGTATATCAATAAAATTTGGTATCAGGCGGATTAAGGCCGGTCATGACGAAAAGTGCGGTTTAATCTGCGCAAAAAAATCGGTTGATACAACGCATGGCGGCTTAAACGGTCGCTGATTTTTTTGATGCCGACAAAGGCAAGTGCGGTCATCGCCAACACAAACAGCGCAAGAATCAGTTCGTTATCTAAATACAGCGAGCCGACCACGGTCGAAAGCAAAAGTGCGGTCAGTGGCACGATATACAGCAGCATCGCCGAGAGGAGCATTGATTTTTCTTGCAGACCAATTTCGATCAAATCGCCCTGCCGCAGCGGTTCGGCAACGGCAATTTCAAACAACAAACTGCCATCGTTTTTGCTGCCGTTCAACTCAGAGAGCGCCGCCGCACCACAACCGGCACGCGCCGCACAACCGCCACACCCTTGTTTGGTCTCACACCGCACTTTGGCGATGCCGTTGTGGTAGTCCGCTACCACTGCGGTTTCAATCAACATCGTTATTGTCCGCTGCTGTCAAAGCTGAGATCTTTGACAATCCGTTTTGCCGTCGCCAATGGAATCTGCCCGATTAGCGTGATTTCACGGTTATTCAGCACTTCGCTGTAAATCGTATTGCCTGCCTGCTGCCAGTAGTGCTCGCCCAATTTGTCTTCAATGTTATGATTGATATATAAACTGAAAGAGAAAAGCCCGTCACTAAACATCACGCTTTCTAACATGCCTATTTCTGTTTGATAGTATTCGTGCTTGATTTGTTGAAATCCCGGCGGCAGCCATGCCAAACGCCATTGTTGTTTACCCGGCAGCGCATCACCTTGTACATTAATCAACGGTGGTAAATTAAGTTGATCTAAGCGACTGCTCAGCGTTTGTAATTCAATCGCATCTTGTTGCAGCGCAATCACCCGAAATTGCTCCAACAATTCGCCGTTGCGTTCCAACATATCGCTGCGCAGTAACAGGTGGCTCTGCTCATCCAGCCATAAAACATACTGGTAACGAAAATCATCTTTCGGCAGCAGCCGAATCACTTGAGCAACCCGATCAGCGATACGGGTTTTACCGGCATCAACAAAATCATAATAGCTTTTCAGCTTATCATAATCCGCATAGACCACACTGGGAATATTGTCCAAAATATATGGACCTTTAATACTGAACGGCTGATAGCCGTTGCCGTAATAACTGATAATAGCATCACGTTGCACCACTTCCTGCTGCACACCGTCTAAAGCAGATAATTGAGCGTAGTGGCGCTGATTGGTAAAAACGTGACGATATTGGTAGCTGTTAACCTGATTCGGTAAGATTTGGATAAACGCCATTTCATAATTGCCGTGGCGCCATGTTTGCGCCATTCGTTGCAGTGTATCCAACAGTGTCGCAGGCAATGCCGGATTTTGTACCGGCTCGCCCAATGGCTGAAGTGCCGGTTGGCTATTCTGTTGTGCGTTTAATATGCTAGAAAAGGTTAGGGCTGCACAGATAACCCATACTGTTTTAAATAACTTCATAAAGGTCTCAACATAAACCGACTAGAGTGGATTAAATTTGTTTTAAGACAAAACACACTAACACAGTATTAGAACCAATTTAATTCACTATAAAACAAATTCACCACCCAAAGGTGGTGAATATCCTCATCGCATTATGGTTTGCTTACTCACGGCTAGCGGCAGCACTCAAGGGCGGAGTATGGCTGCGGCGCTGCAATTCATAATTTTGCAGCATCATATTAATCCGCTTGCTTTGCTGTTCAAGCTGCGCCTGAGTCGGCACATCTTGGCTTGGAGCATTATAGCTGACCTGCTGAATATTATTGGTAAATGGCAGCGTTTGCAGCACCGGATTATCGGCAACCGCTACGCCATTGTCACTTTGCAGATAATTCTGTACACCAAAAACCGCAACCAAGCACACGGTTGCTGCCACAGCAACTTGAGTCAGCGGCGCAAACAAACCTTTGAGTTTTTGCATAAACGGCAATTTTTCTACTTCGGCTGGCGTTGGTTGAGCCACTGTCGCTTGGGCAGCAAAGTGCGGTGCCGGCTCTGCGTCAATTAGCGTCGCCATTTTCGCGGTAAAATCGGCACCGAGCAGCACCGTCGTTTCCTGACGTACCACGGTACGCACCAGATGGTAGTGATTCCATGCCTGTTGAAGTTCTTCATCTTGGCAGAGAGAATCAAGCAGGTGATCATTCTGATATTCTCCGTCTAGATAAGCTGAAAGCAACTCTTTTTGCATTTTAATCTACTCCGCTATTTTTAATCAATTTTCAGTAAACTGTTCAGTTAACTTAAGTTTCGTCAATATTAACGTTCGTTGTTGATTAGAGGTGAAATCTTGCTGTCGATAATTTCCCTTGCCCGAAAAATGCGGGAACGTACCGTTCCGACCGGACAATCCATAATCTCAGCAATCTCTTCGTAACTCAATCCCTCTAACTCCCTCAATGTAATTGAGGTTTTTAATTCTTCCGGTAGAGCGGCAATCGTTTCAAACACGATTTTTTTCAATTCCGACGATAAAATCAAATTTTCCGGCGTATCAATATTTCTCAAACTGTCGCCGGCATCATAAGTTTCTGCATCTTCAGCCTGAATATCTTCACTGGGTGGGCGCCGCCCTTGTGCCGTGAGATAATTTTTTGCCGTATTGACGGCAATCCGATAAAGCCAGGTATAAAATGCGCTATCGCCACGAAACAGTTCCAAAGAGCGGTAGGCTTTAATAAAAGTTTCCTGCACCACATCCGGAATATCGTTTGCCGAAACATAGCGGGTCAGCAACCCTGCTACTTTATTTTGGTGGCGTGCAACCAACAAATTAAATGCTTTTTTATCACCTTGCTGTGCCTTTTCTACCAGAGCCTGATCTGTTAGTTGTTCACTCATCAGAAGTGAATCTCCTTACCTCATATTACGCTAACAATCCAATTGCAATGACAGCAGGTCGGTATACTGAATTAGAGAGCACAATTTTTTAAAAGTTCAATTTTTATAAAAATTATCTTAATTATTTCTTAATTTTTACTTAAATGCGCTTGAATCAGCCGTACCATTTCCTCCAACGCCGGAGTGGGGGCGGATTGTTGGTTCATCAGCCAGCGAAACAGCTCGGGATCGGTGTAATCCAATAATTCAACAAAAGTCGCCTTTTGTGCGTCAGAAAGATGCTCAAACCGGTTTTGGTAAAACGGCATAATCATAAAATCCAGCTCCAACATGCCGCGCCGACAAGCCCATGCGATTTTTAATTGATTGTATTGCCCCATCTTTCCTTCCTATACTTGCAGCGATTTAAGCCTTGAATGGCGCAAATCATACCATAATTCTTTAAACCGCAGGCATAAAAAAACCCGACATCACATCGGGCTTTTTCATTAAAAACAAAAATTATTTAATTTTTGCTTCTTTATACAGAACGTGCTTACGAACAACGGGATCGTATTTTTTGATCTCCATTTTTTCAGGCATGTTACGTTTGTTTTTTGTCGTAGTGTAGAAATGACCTGTTTCAGCAGTAGAAACCAGTTTGATTTTCTCACGAGCACCTTTACTTGCCATAATTCAGATCCTTAAAATTTTTCGCCTTTGGCACGCAGATCAGCCAAAACTGAATCGATGCCTTTTTTATCAATAATCCGCATACCTTTGGCAGAAACGCGCAAAGTGACGAATCTTTTTTCACTTTCAACCCAAAAACGGTGGGAGTGTAAATTCGGTAGAAAACGACGTTTGGTCGCATTCATTGCGTGCGAACGGTTGTTACCAACTGCCGGACGCTTGCCTGTTACTTGACAGACTCTAGACATGGTTAATTCTCCAATAAAACTTATTTAGCTCGAGCTTCGTGGTTCGGATCCCGCCTTGCGGTAACCTCGTCAGGTATGTAACCCGACCCACGCCAATATTAAAGGTGGGGGATTATACCATTTTTTTGCAGTGACTCAAGTATAAAAACAGATTAAATCCAATTTTCAGCGAGCAGTGGATCTTTTACTTATTATAGCAGGATCATTTTCTCTGCTCATAACCAACCCAGCTCGGAGAACGCCCGATAACTGCCATGCCCGATAACAAAATGATCCAGCAACCGCACTTCGACCAGATCGCATGCCAAACGGATCCGATCGGTAATCGCACGATCGGCATCGCTCGGCTCAGCAATACCGGACGGATGGTTATGCGCTAAAATCAAGGCTGCGGCATTATAGGCCAGTGCGGTTTTCACAATCTCACGCGGATGTACATAGGCGCTGTTGATACTGCCGAGAAACATCTCCTCTTGTTTAATCAAACGATGTTGATTGTCTAAAAACAGCACTAAAAAAACTTCTCGCTGCCGTGCCTCCAATTCAGTTTGCAAATACAGCCGTACGGTTTCCGGATTCGAAAACGCCACCTCACGCCGTAATTCTTGCTGCAAATAACGCTTGGTCATCTCTTTGCATGCCTGCAATTGAATATATTGTGTCAGCCCCAAACCTTTCATCTGACAAAACTGCTGCTGATCCACATTCAGCAATTCACGCAATGAACCGAAATGCGCCAACACCTGCGCCGCCAATGTCATCACAGGACAGCCTTTAATCCCGGTACGCAAAAAGATTGCCAGCAGCTCTTGGTCAGATAATTGTGCTGCCCCATAATGCAGCAACTTTTCACGCGGCATCAGTTCATGCAAGCTGAGATCGATTGATATTCCCTTGTTTTCACTCTTCATAACACACCAGCTCTTCTTAAAGTAAAACAGCAGTTTGCTTGCCTAGGCTGTGGAAGAAAACGGTGGATAACTATTTTTGCGATCCAGTGCGTAAAACCCGTAACCAAGCTGCCCTAGCCCAAGCGAGAAAATTCCAGTAAAATAGTGCAAATTGATTAACGGAAATCACAACTTGAGAACCTCGCCATGTCGAAATTAAACGGAAAACGCATTGTCGTCGGTATCAGCGGCGGAATTGCTGCCTATAAAAGCATAGAACTGATCCGCTTGTTACGCAAAAGCCATGCCGAAGTGCGGGTGGTGTTGACCGAAGCGGCAACTCACTTTGTCACGCCGCTGACCTTGCAGGCAATTTCCGCTAATCCGGTGGCGGATTCGCTGCTGGATCCACAAGCCGAGTTGGCAATGGGGCATATTGAATTGGCAAAATGGGCAGACTGTATCGTGATTGCCCCTGCTACTGCCGATTTGCTGGCACGCCTTGCTGTCGGCATGGCCAATGATCTGTTGACGACTATCTGTCTCGCCAGTGCAGCCCCGATTTTGTTAGCACCGGCCATGAATCAACAGATGTATCGCCAAACGATTGTGCAGCAAAATTTATCCTCGTTGCAACAACGCGGCTTGAAACTGATTGGACCCAATGACGGTGAACAGGCTTGTGGTGATGTCGGTACCGGGCGTATGTCTGAACCGCATGAAATTTTCAACCACATTCAAACCGCACTTTCAAGCGAGCAGCCATTTAAAGGCTTAAAAATTACCATCACCGCCGGTCCGACGCGCGAAGCGATCGATCCGGTGCGTTTTATCAGTAATCATAGTTCCGGCAAAATGGGGTTTGCTTTAGCGCGTGCTTTTGCCGAACAAGGCGCACAAGTCAGTTTGGTGGCCGGCCCGGTCAATTTGGTTACGCCACAAAATGTACGGCGCTACGATGTGGAATCGGCACAACAGATGCACGATGTCACCTTATCCTTGGCGCCACAGCAAGATATTGTGATCGGCTGCGCTGCAGTGGCGGACTATCGTATGCAGACCGTTGCCGAGCAAAAACTGAAAAAAACCGATGACAGTGAGCAGCTGGTGTTAACCTTAGTCAAAAATCCGGATATCATCGCTGCGGTCGCAGCACTATCAGCACAGCGTCCGTTTGTGGTCGGCTTCGCTGCCGAAACACAAGCGGTGCTGGATTATGCGGCGCAAAAACTGCAACGCAAAAATCTGGACATGATCTGTGCCAACGATGTTGCACTGCAAGGACAGGGTTTCAACAGTGAACACAATGCCTTAACTGTACTGTGGAAAGGCGGACAACAGCAGCTGCCACTCAGTGATAAATATCGCTTGAGCCAAAAACTGGCGGCATTAATTGTGCAGCAATATCGCGCTAGTCAAATCAGCTAACCGCACTTTGATAACGAGCCGTCCTAAAATAACAACATAAAAACGAGAACATAAAAAAATGAAAAAAATCGACATCAAAGTTTTGGATCCACGTATCGGCAACGAATTTCCACTGCCAAGTTATGCCACGCCGGGATCCGCCGGTTTGGATCTACGCGCCTTGCTGACTGAACAGCTCACTTTACAACCGGGTGAAACTCAACTGATCCCGACCGGTTTATCAATTTACGTTGCCGACCCCAATTTGGCAGCAGTTATCCTGCCTCGTTCCGGCTTGGGACATAAAAATGGCATTGTATTGGGCAATTTGGTCGGGCTGATCGACTCCGATTATCAAGGGCCGTTAATGGTGTCATTGTGGAATCGTGGCAATACACCTTTCACGGTAGAGGTCGGTGATCGCATTGCGCAACTGGTGTTTGTGCCGGTGGTGCAGGCGGAATTTAACGTTGTCACCGAATTCGACCAGACCGAACGTGGCAGCGGCGGTTTCGGGCACTCCGGTAAGCAATAACGCGTCATGAATCATTCTGTAAATAATAGCCCATCGGCAAAACGTTCGATAAAAGAGCGGCGTAAACAGGTGCTGACCGTACTGGCTCATATGCTGCATTCCGACAAAGGCATGGAGCGCATCACCACCGCCCGTTTGGCGCAAGAGATCGGCGTATCCGAAGCCGCACTTTATCGCTATTACCCGAGCAAAACCAAGATGTTCGAAGCGTTGATCGATCTGATTGAAGAGAATCTGCTACACCGCATCAAGCAGTCGATAAAAAACGATACCGACACCGTGACTCGCATTCATAATATTATGCAAATGATTCTGGATTTTGCACGCAAAAATCCGGGCATGACCCGAGTGCTGAGCGGACATGCGTTAATGTTTGAAGATCCGGCGCTCAAAGTGCGGGTCGTCAAATTTTTTGACGGTCTGGAATTGCAATTCAACAATATTTTACAGATGCAGCGCTTACGCAACGGTAAAGCATTTGAAATTGATGAAAAAGTGATCGCAGCCCATCTGGTGACCTTTTGCGAAGGGCAATTTTTACGCTATGTACGCACCAATTTCCGTCGCAGCAGCCACAGTGAATTTGCACAACAATGGCCGTTATTTGCGTCCTTGTTAAAATAGCGTTACTATGATCATTCCATGGCAAGCATTAGCAGCAGAAACCCTCGACAATATCTTGGAATCTTTTGTGCTGCGAGAGGGAACCGATTACGGTGCAATCGAGCTGACACTGACACAAAAAAGGCACAGCTACGTCGCCAACTGGAAGCAGGCAATGCCGTATTAGTGTGGTCAGAGTTACACCAGTCGATTGATATAAAAGATAAAAAATTATTTTTACAAGCACAATAAGCTGTATCGTTTAGAATACAGCAACATCGTTAAAAGAGGCATTTATGCAAGATCAATTTGCAACAAAACCAACATCTTCAGATCCAACATTAGAGTGGTTTCTTTCTCATTGCCATATCCATAAATATCCGTCGAAAAGCACCTTGATTCACGCCGGTGAAAAGGCCGAAACGTTATATTATTTAATCAAAGGCACAGTTTCGGTGTCGATTAAAGATGAAGACGGCAAAGAGATGATTCTTTCATATCTGAATCAAGGGGATTTTGTCGGCGAAATCGGGCTGTTTGAACAAGAAAGCGAACGCACTGCTTGGGTGCGAGCCAAAACCACTTGCGAGGTGGCAGAGATTTCCTATAAAAAATTCCGCCAACTGATTCAAATCAATCCTGAAGTGCTAATGTACCTTTCGACTCAGCTGGCAAGACGCTTGCAACACACTTCCAAACAAGTCAGCAATCTGGCGTTTTTGGATGTGACCGGACGCATTGCACAAACGCTGCTAAATTTAGCAAGAATGCCCGAAGCCATGACACACCCTGATGGCATGCAAATCAAGATTACTCGTCAGGAAATCGGACAAATCGTCGGCTGCTCGCGCGAAACCGTCGGTCGAATTCTGAAAATGCTGGAAGATCAAAACCTGATCTCGGCACACGGTAAAACCATTGTGGTTTACGGCACCCGCTAACACCGCACTTTATCATGTTAGAAGCCTTGCAGGGCGTGCTCTGCAAGGCTTTTTTATTATTTAAAGATAATAACAATTTTCATTTGTCAAACACGCTGTACTTCTTTATGATAATGCTTATTTAAAATATATCTTTAATCTGAGTCCAGAAGAATAAAAGGTGTGAAGGTGTGAGCGTATGAATATGAAAAAAGAGGAAGTCGGGCACAATTTTTTGGCACGCTTAGGCAAAACCCGCTTGCGTCCGGGCGGGCGACGTGCCACCGAATGGCTGATTGGACACGGCAACTTCAATTCCGATAGCCAAGTGCTGGAAGTGGCGTGCAATATGGCGACCACCGCGATCGGTTTGGCAAAGCAATACGGTTGCCAAATCACCGCTGTGGACTTGGACGAACAAGCATTAAGCAAAGCCGAAGCCAATATTCAACGGCACGGCTTGCAAGATAACATCCACCTCCAGCGTGCCAATGCCACCAAATTACCGTTTGACGACAACTGTTTTGATGTGGTGATCAACGAAGCAATGCTGACCATGTTACCGCTGGAAGCGAAGCGCAAAGCCGTCAGTGAATATTTTCGCGTGCTGAAACCGGGTGGCGTATTGCTGACCCATGATGTAATGCTGACCCGTGATGACGACCCTGAAATAATCCAAGCGCTGCGTCATGCGATTAACATCACCGTCACACCGCTGAGCCAAGCAAACTGGCAAAACCTGTTTCTGGAGTGCGGTTTTTCCCGTTGCGAATCAATTTATGACCGTATGACGCTATTATCGCCAATCGGCATGATTTATGATGAAGGCGTCGCTGGCACATTCAACATTGTGCGTAATGCCCTAAAACCGCAAAATTTTCCAACCTTTAAGAAGATGTTTAAGCTGTTCAATGACCCACAACAGCGGCTGAATTTTATTGCGGTATGCAGCTATAAAGCCGAATAACTAAGCCAAATAACTCGCGACCGCACTTTTCTAATCGCCTTTTTCTAACCGCACTTTCAACTAAAAAGTGCGGTTTTCCACCTCAATTGCGATCACTTCGGCGCTGTTGTTTGCTACAAAACGGAAACGGACGTTGAATTGCCAGATGCTCATACCATATATTCGGTCACGGTCACTGTTTTGTTGTTGGTAGGCAGGGCGGGGGTCTTGTTCAATCAGTTGGCGAATAAAACGTTGTAGGTTCGGGTAGTCGCTTTGTTGCTGCATAAACGCCGCAACATCAGGAGCAAACCGCACTTCGATCTCAGCGCTTGGTTGGGTTTGGGCAAAACCGCTGACGGCATTCGGTTCGCTGTCGGCGTAAGCAAGATAGGGCTTGATATCCAGAATCGGCGTACCGTTGACTAAGTCGATGCTGCCAACCTGTAACCGCACTTTACCCTTCTCTATTTGGATGCCGTCCAACCGCACTTTGGATAAACCGATTGGGTTTGGGCGGTGGGTGGCGCGCGAAGCGAACACACCAACTCGCTGGTTGCCGCCCAGACGTGGTGGGCGCACGGTGGGCTGCCATTTATCGGCAGCGATGCGATCAAACTGAAAAATCAGCCACAAATGGCTGAACTGTTCCAAACCTCGTACCGTTTCGGGCTGATTATAGGGCGGCAACAGCTCAATGATGCCCGTGCCGTCTGGCACCAAATCCGGCTGACGTGGCACAGCAAATTTTTCGTTATACGGCGTACGTGCCACGGCCACCGGTTGCAGTTGTAATGCAGAAAATACCAAATCCGCAGCCATTCTGGATTTTTCCTCTTAAAAAAACATGAAAATACCCGTCCAAATCAAAACACGGGGAAAATTTTGGCATATAATACCACTCAAACGATTATAAATGGTGAAATTGAGTGTGGTGGATAACCGCACTTTTATTTTTTATTGAAATGGTAACGATGGACAAAACCTCTTTAAAAATGTGGCTGGAAACCGCCCGCCCGAAAACCTTGCCACTGGCGTTGGCATCAATTGTCAGCGGCTCGGCGTTGGCAAAATGGAATGGTAGTTTCAGTTTGCCGATTCTGTTACTGTCAATTTTGACCGCACTTTTATTGCAGATCGTCTCCAATTTCGCCAATGATTATGGCGATCACCTCAAAGGCTCCGACACGGCCGAGCGCATCGGACCATTGCGCGGTATTCAGCATGGGGTGATCAGCCCTAAGCAACTTAAAATCGGACTGATTTTAGTTATTCTAGCCACCTTATGTTGCGGCTCAGCGCTGATTCTGCTCGCTACCGAAAGTTGGCAGGACTTGATCGCCTTTGCGGTGTTGGGCGTGGTGGCTGTGCTGGCATCGATCACTTACACCATCGGGCGAAAACCCTATGGTTATTTAGGTCTGGGTGATATTTCGGTGCTAATCTTTTTTGGTTGGCTCGGTGTGGGCGGCAGTTATTATCTGCAAATTCACCGCCTCGACTTTCCGGTGTTGATGGTCGCCACCGCTTGTGGTTTGCTGGCAACCGCCGTGTTGAATATCAATAATCTGCGCGACATCGAACAGGATCGCAAAGTCGGCAAAAATACCCTTGCGGTGCGGCTGGGTGATAAGCCCGCTAAAATTTACCACTGCTGGCTGCTTGCCTGCGCCATGGGACTATATTTGGCGTTTGCTCTGCTCTATTTTCCGCACTGGTTCGGTGCGTTGCCAATCTTAACCTTTCCGCTGCTGATCAAACACGCTTGGACGGTGTTTCATACCGAACAGCCACAACAGCTTCGTCCGATGTTAGCGCAAATGTCACTGCTGGCGCTGTCGGTCAACCTGCTATTTAGCGCCGGATTGCTGCTGTCAAGCGGGTTTAATTGGTAATTTTTATGTTTCCTGTTTATACTAGCGACTGATGTGCTGATGATTTATTATCGATTAAGGATAGGGCTATGCGTATTGACACTTCAGAATTATGTGACATTTATCAAGATCAAATTGACGTGGTAGAGCCGATTTTTTCCAGCTTTGGTGGAAAAACCAGTTTCTGCGGCAAAGTCACCACCGTAAAATGCTTTGAAAGCAACGGTTTGATTGAAGAAGTCTTAGAAGAAGATGGTCTGGGACGGGTGTTGTTGATTGATGGCGGTGGCTCGGTGCGTCGTGCCTTGATCGATGCAGATTTGGCGCAGCTGGCAGCAGACAACGATTGGGAAGGCATTATCGTTTATGGTGCGGTTCGTCAGCTGGATATTTTGGAAAATCTAGACATTGGTATTCATGCCTTGGCACCGATTCCGGTGTCTGCCGATGATAAAACCCTCGGTGAAACCGATGTGCCGATCAATTTTGGTGGCGTCTCGTTCCTGCCGGAAGATTATGTGTATGCCGACTTAACCGGCATTATCTTATCGCCGGAACCGTTGGAACTCAATGTGGAAACCACAACCCCTGCTTTTGAAGACTAACACGTTGATCAGCCTCTGATTACCACCGGTGACAGGGGCTTTTATCCCTCACACGATTCATCCTCTCAACCGCTAAGTGCCACCAAACTAACGTGTTAACCTTTTTCCTTGTGCCAGTTCACATTTCTGGCAATTGCTTATTCCATTTAGTTAATAAAATTACAACATTCTGCTATATTCAAACCTTACAACCAACAAGACGATTAAGCCACAGCCTTAAATTGTGCTGAGTATTTGTCGATAAGGAAAACATTATGAGCGACATCAACAAACCTGAGCCGCTGCAAAGCGAGATTGAAGAACATACCGTAAGACGTGCCAGCATCATATTTTTAGCGGATGTTATACTATTTTTTATCCTACTGAATGTGTTGCCGTTCGAACCGAATGCAAATAAAGGCTTAGCGCTATTGGTCTTTGTTGGGATTTTATGGCTGACAGAAGCATTGCATGTAACCATAACCGCACTTTTGGTACCGATTATGGCGATTGCTCTCGGATTGGTTTCCACCACTTCCGCTTTGGCTTCGTTTGCCAATCCAACGATTTTCCTGTTCTTCGGCGGCTTTGCCTTGGCTACCGCATTGCATATTCAAGGTTTGGATAAAATTATCGCCAATAAAATCATGAATCTAGCCAAAGGCAGGCTATTTTTGGCAGTACTCTACCTGTTCACCACCACGGCATTTTTGTCGATGTGGATGAGCAACACCGCCACTGCTGCAATGATGTTGCCGTTAGCGATGGGAATTTTGAGCAAAATGGATAAAAGCCGCGAACACAATACCTATGTTTTCGTGTTACTCGGCATCGCTTACAGCGCCAGTATCGGCGGCATGGGTACTGTGGTCGGCAGTCCGCCAAATGCCATTGTGGCTTCACAGTTGAATATTACATTTGGGCAATGGATGGCATACGGCTTCCCGGCTATGCTGCTGCTGATGCCAATTATGATCGGCACACTCTACATTGTTTTTAAACCTAATTTAAACGCTGCCTTCGAAAAGAATTTTGAAGAAAACGCATTGAACAAAAAACAGTACACCACCTTGGGTATCTTTGTGGTGATTGCGCTGTGCTGGGTGTTCAGCGGACATCTGAATCCACTCCTCTCTGCCTTGTTTGGGCTAGAGAAAAATATCGCCAGTTTCGACAGCGTGGTGGCTCTGGTTGCCGCCGTGGCGATCTGCGTCACCCGTGTCGCAGCTTGGGACGACATTCAGAAAAATACCGATTGGGGCGTATTAATGCTATTCGGCGGTGGTTTGACCCTAAGTGCGGTGCTGCGTGATTCTGGCGCCAGCAAAGTATTGGCAGATCAAGTCGTGAACATTATTGAAGGTGGGCATTTCTACATCATCGGCTTAGTGGTTGCCGCGTTTATCATCTTCTTGACCGAATTCACCTCAAACACTGCCAGTGCGGCGCTATTGGTACCGATCTTTATCTCTATCGCTGAAGCCTTAGGCATGCCGCCACTGGGCTTATCGTTAATTATCGGCTTAGGTGCTTCTTGTGCCTTTATGCTACCGGTCGCCACCCCGCCAAATGCGATTGTATTCGGTACCGGTGAGGTGAAACAGAGTGAAATGGTACGTGGCGGATTCTGGTTGAATATTCTTTCCACCTTTATCATCGCAACCATTGCCTATGTGTTCTGGTTCTAGTTGCGATAAGCAACAAATCGGCAAAGATATTCGATAAGTCAATATAGGGCAGATTGCATCTGCCCATTTAAAAATGAATACAAGAGCCGAGGCAATCTGCTCGGACTGTTATAGAGGCTGTTGATCTTTGCCGGCAACAATTTCTGTATGCAATGACAAATTAAACCAACGGATTCAAAGCGTTAATCACCCGCACTTCGTCATAATCCGCTAACGTGTCGATGGTAATCGAGCGCAATTGAATTTTATTTTCTACCAACAGTTTCGCCCGTTGGGTTCCTGCCAACAGTGGCGTATCCGGGGTGTACCACACGCCGTTTTGCAATAACACCAGATTGCCAATCGAACAATCCGTCAGTTTGCCGTGTTTGATAATCAAAATTTCATCGCAATTGCCGCGCTGAGCATACAGCTGATCCAGTAAAGTGCGGTCACTGTATTTCAGGTGGTAGTCGATCGTATCGCAAATCACCGGCTGAAAACGGCGAATCGTACGGCGTTGATAGGGGAAAAACCGCACTTGCTGCTGCATGGCGTTATAATCCACCCGACAACGCACCACCCCGTGCTGAAACTCCGGTGGCACAATGATTGCCGATAAATCAAATACTTGCACGTCCGTATCGGCATAATATTCGTGCAATGCCTGTTGGTAGCGCTGCTGGTGATACGCCACATTCTGCAACTGACCGTTTTCGACGGCAATGGTTTCCATGAGCGGCAACATTAACCCACCTCATATGAGATGATTGGAATATACACTTTTTGCAGCATCTCCTGATATTCGTCTTGCAAACTGCTTTGTGCGGTGATGCCGCCGCCGCTACGAAACAGCAACTGCTCACCTTGTTGCTGCAAATAGCGGATCAATACCGCACTTTGCAGATTTTCGCCATCAAAAATGCCGAAAATGCCGCTGTAGTAACCACGCTGGTCCAATTCGGCTTGGCGGATAATGTCGAGTGTTTTCTCTTTCGGTGCGCCACTGATCGAACCAGCCGGCAGCAACTTAAACAGCAGATCGCCAATCTGATGTTGCCAATCCGCTGCCAGCTGTCCACAAATTTCCGAGCTGGTTTGTAAAATGGTACCACGTTCGGTTTGCAGCCGCTCAACATAACGAAATCGGCTGACTTCAATTTGCGTTGCTACCATCGACAGATCATTGCGAATCAAATCCACGATCGTATTGTGCTCCCACTGCTCTTTTTCCGAGGCCAGCAAACGTTGTTCAGCATTGTCCAACGCCGCATCAATCGTGCCTTTCATCGGATATGAATAGATTTTATTTTCGGCAGTGGTGACAAAAGACTCCGGCGAAAAACAGACAAACTGATCGTCCCACAGCACTTTAAATGGCGCTTGGCTAAACTGAAAAATTTGTCGCAGGCTATAATTGCAATCAAGTGCGGTCGGATAGGTTAAATTCAGCAGATAAGTATTGCCTGCCTGTAGTTCCTGTTGCACGAGCTCAAATCCTTGCCGATAGCGCTCGAAAGAGATTGGGTGACGGGTCATCTGCAATGGCTCGTTCGGCTTGTCCAACTGCCAATCACGATTGGTTGCGCCTTTAATGCCATAATAAATGCCCTGCGCTGCCGCTTCATGCAACGGCAATACCAACGGATTGCGCTGTTCAAAATCGATCAAAAACAGAAACGGCTGCCGAGTTTGCCCAAAATGGTTGGCCTGTACAATAGCGTGTTGAGTAGCGTGTTGTTTTGGCATCATCGGGCGTGTTGCGCAGCGAGCAGTGGGTTTGTCAAACCGCACTTATTGATCAACAACTCACCAGTTTCATAAATCGGCAAGCCCATTATTCCGCTGAAACTGCCGCTGATATGGCGTACAAACAGACTGCCGAAGCCCTGAATCGCAAACGCACCGGCTTTGTCCATCGGCTCACCGGTCGCGATATACGCCCAAATTTGCTCGTCAGTTAATTGGGAAAAGGTCACCTCACTGGTTTGCAGCACGCTGTGAGTTTGCCCCTGCCAGTGCACACAAACCGCCGTCAACACTTGGTGAGTGCTGCCGGAAAGCCGTTTTAAAATCGCAGCGGCATCTTGCTCTGATTCGGGCTTGCCGATAATTTGCTGCTGCAATGCCACGGTGGTATCTGCGGTCAACAGTGGAAATTCCGGCGTTTTGCCCAACACTTGCAACGCCCGCTGATTTTTCTGCTGTGCCATGCGCAGCACATAACGTTGCGCCGGTTCATCCGCGAACGGCGTTTCATCAATTTCAGCACTGACTTTGATTAAATTCAGCCCCAATTCTTGCAGCAATTGCCAACGACGCGGACTGCCCGACGCCAAATAAAGGGTGTTTTGCATAATATAATAGCCGTTTAAGGTAGAGGTACAATTTCGCTAAGTCTGATATTTTGCTTTATAATCGCTGCAAAGAAAAGAGGGAACTTACCAGATGACAGAATTAAGCCAAAACCAATGGTTATTGATCTGTGCGGTGCTGACCGCACTTTGCCTGCTGCTATTTTTTATCGCCGTACGGCGCAAACGCGACAGCCAAGAATTGCAACAAGATCTGAATAAAAATATTGATGATTTCAATCAATTGCTGGAAAAATATGACAGCGTGCAACAGTTGCGTGAAACCCTGCAGCAGCGCATGATTCAAGCGCAAACCCGCAGCGAAGGGTTGCAACAACGCTTGGAGGAACGCGACGAAAAAATCGGTTATCTGCAACAAGAGTTTGATCAATTGCAACAACGCAACGAGGGTATTAACCGCAATATCACCGAACTGAAAGAGCGCTACGGCAGTGCTTCGGCACAAGCACAGAGCCTGCAACAGCAGCTGCTGCACAGCCAAAGTGCGGTCGAACAAAAAGAACAGGGTTTACAACAACAACGCCAACAATTAAGCGAATTGGCACAACAGTTGACCGAGCTGAAAACCACGTTATCAGAAAAAGAGAAAAATTTTGCCGAGCAACAGCATAATTTTGAGCAGAGCAAACAACAACTCTCGGTTGAGTTTCAAAACCTAGCAAACCGGATTCTGGAAGAGAAAAGCCAAGCGTTTCGCCAAAGCAACCAACATTCGATCGACAGCCTGTTGAAGCCGTTCCGCGAGCAGATTGAAAGTTTTCAAAAACGGGTTAATGAGGTGCATTCTGAAGCAATCAAAGGCAATACCGCACTTGAGGGGGAGATCAAAAAAGTGCTGGAGATTGGTCTGTCGATGTCGCAAGAGGCAAATAACCTGACTTCGGCGTTGAAAGGCAGCAAGAAAACCGCCGGTAATTGGGGCGAAATGCAGCTGGAACGCAGCCTGCAACTGGCAGGTTTGGTTGCCGGTGATCACTACGCTACCCAAGCCTCATTTCAAGACAGTGACGGCAAGCGCAAACAACCGGATTTTATCGTCAAATTACCGGACGACAAACATCTGATTATTGACAGCAAAGTCTCGTTGGTGGACTATGAAAGAGCGGTTGGCAGCGAAGAGGAGCAGCAACAGCATTACCTGAGTGAGCATGTTAAAGCGATCCGCAATCACATCAATGAGTTGTCTAACAAAGATTACAGCAACCTGATCGGCATGCGCAGCCCCAATTTTGTGTTGATGTTTATCCCGATTGAGCCGGCGTATATCGAAGCGATGAAGCTCGACCGCACGTTGTTTAACGATGCCTATAATAAAAACGTGATTTTGGTGTCGCACACCACCTTAATGCCGATTTTGCGCACGGTGGCAAATTTATGGCGAATTGAACGCGGCAATAGCGAAGCGCGTGAAATCAGCGAACGCGCCGGCGAGCTGTATAACCAAGTCAGTCTGCTGGCAGAACGGCTGCAAAAACTGGGCGGCTCGCTCACTGCCGCCAATAACCACTACAATAATACCGTTACCGCACTGGTCGGCAATCAGGGCTTATACGGCAAAGTGGAACGGTTCAAAACCCTGTCGGCAAAAGTAACCAAAACCTTGCCGGAAGTGGAAACGCTGCAAAGCAATATTGAAACCGACCGCTTGGTTATTTTGCTTGATGAGCAAATAACCGACGAGTAAGGCGATGACAGCAAGTGCGGTCAAACCGCACTTGTGATTAGGATTTCCAGTGAATGTAGAAGAGTAGGTTTGATCTTCTACAACTCATCAACTCTTTGCACCACTCGATATTTAATTCCATCAAACACCGCAAAATGCCGCTGTGCACAAGCGATTTTTTGCTGTTCTGCTTGTGAAAGCTGAGATAAATCAACGCCATCTTGAATGCCTTTGCCCGTGTTTTTGGTTTCGGCGACAAAATACACCTGCTCACAATCTTGCATAACAATCGCCCAATCAGGGTTGTAACTGCCAATCGGCGTAGGGATTTTGAACCAGCTTGGCAATTTGAAATACAATTTTACGTTGTCATAATTTTCACAATCTTCGGCGAATTGTTTTTCGGTGTGCGAATCCAAGGCGATAAAATCCGCAAAAATGGTTTTTTGGCTATTCTTCACATAAAAAGTATGTTCATTTAAGAAAAATTGTGTGCCATTTTTTTCTAAATCTTGCCATTTTGCCAAACTTTGCCTATAGCTTTCGCTATTTTCAGGCAATTTAGAATATTCAATGCCATCAACCATTAATTCATGCAAGGCGAGTAATATTTTTTCGCTGACCAAATCAATAAACCGCTGTGGATTATGCTGTAATTCATTCAAGCGATTAGACTTGATAATAATCTCATACACCGTTTGCCGAGTGAGTTGTGTTTTTCGTTGGATATCTTGCAAAATATTCGGTAGCTTGCCATTGATTTGCACATCTTGATAATGGCTGGCTTTTTCTTTGCCAAAAATACCATCGGTTTGATTTTGCTGAATAGTGGCTTTTTTAATTTCAATTTGTGGTTTTTGAATGGTAGGCATTTGTGCAATCGACTCACAAGCCTGCCTGATTAATGCTTGTCGTTCAAACTGCACCGAATAACAGGTTTTGTGTTGCAGTTTTTGCCAAATTTCCAAAAATTCAGGATCGAGTGTAAAGCCCTTACGAAAGGTTTGTGATTTTTTGCTGTCGGCGTTTTTGACTCCGCCATTGGCAAAGTGAATGCCACATTCATCGGTATATTCTTTTTGCAGATTAGCAGCAAAACTTTCATAGCTTTCATTGGGAATCACGGTCAGAATATTCACCGCTTCATCACGCACACGCATCCCTTGCTGATTGACTGCTAAACGCAAACCTCGCCCAATCTCTTGGCGTTTTTTTATCGGAGAGCGAGTTTCATTTAATGTACAAATTTGAAATACATTAGGATTATCCCAACCTTCTTTTAAGGCGGAATGAGAAAAAATAAACCGCAGTGGTGAGTTAAATGACAGCAATTTTTCTTTATCTTTCATGATTAAATCATAAGTCGCTTCATCGGCGGCGCTATTGCCTTTAGTGTCTTTATCACCTGAAAAATAACCATCATGCACACCGACCGCACTTTCACCGGTTTCACGCTCATAAATTTCGACAAACCATTTGGCAAATTTGCCGTCACTCCGATAATTTGCCACTTTATCAATAAAAAACAACGACAACACTTTAATGCCTTGTGGATTTAGCCGTTTTTCTTTGGCTAAATGTTCTTTGATGGTGCATTGCATTTGGGCTTTCATGATTTCATCACGCAACAAATCATTGTCATCATCACGGCTGATAATTTGACCGCCCGATAACGCCATTGTGCCATTTTCCATATCTAAGCCATTGACAATAAAACCATGACGATAGCTTTCGTTACCATTTGATTTATCAAACAGATCATCGCCTGATTTCACGCTCACCGTTTTTTTCTTGGTTTCTTTGTTGTCGTGATAATGCAGCTCGACTTTGGCTTGTAGGCTTTTTTTGCCAGCCACAAATTCCTTTAACACCACATACGCCCCATTGGTGTCGTTTTTGCTCAGCACCGAATTGACTTCAATTTGTTTCACCAATTTTTGGTTATAGGCTTCAATCGGATTTAGGCTGTAGATTTTGTGATAAGGGTTTTTATGCGTAGCAGAATATCGCAGCACAAATAACGGATTTAACGAATCAATGGCTTGCTTGGCTAAATCTGTTTCCATATTTTGCGGTTCGTCCACCATTACAATCGGGCGAGTTTGGCTGATTTGCGTCATCGGGGCTTCACCGCTTTCGTTAATCCGATTAATCACATTGTCGTCTTTTTTGAAGGCATCAATATTCATAATCAAAATTTCGATATGTTGGCTGGTGGCAAATTGTTTTAAAGCGGTTAATTTGCTACTGTGATAGACAGTATGATTGAAAACAGGCTTATCAAATTCCGTATCAAAATGCGTTTTCATCGCCCGAATGCTCTGCAGCACGCCCTCACGAATGGCAACACTGGGCACGACGATCACAAATTTTGTCCAGCCATATTGTTTATGCAATTCAAAAATCGTCCGCAAATAAACATAGGTTTTGCCTGTGCCAGTTTCCATTTCTATCGAAAAATTTAAACCGTGTTCACAAATCTGTGTTTGTGGCTGATGATTTGTGCGTTGTACGCTATTCAAGTTTTTGCTAATTTCATCGACTGGCAAAGTCAAGTGATTGGCAACCACTGGTGTATTGCCCCCAGCCATTAATTCAAATTCTTGGGTGCGATTGGCTTGCCCACAAAACAGTTGCACAACGGCATTAATGGCGTGGTGTTGATAGGCTTGATGTTCAAATTGTAATTGCATACTATTTCCCCCATCACAACACTTCAAAAGATACGCCACTGTCTTTGCACTGCAAGGCGGTGTTGGCTTTTAGGGCATCATCACCATGAAAGATTATATCCAAGGCAAATACTTTGGTGGGATTTGCGGATAAAATATCAGGCAAAATATCCAGTGTGTATTCCTGTAATAACAACGCTGTTTTGCGAGAACCATCGGCATGGCTTAGCCAAACGATATTATCGGCAAATGTCATTGGATCGGTTAATTGAAAGCCCAATCGTAAGGCAATTTCATACGCCATATTTTGAGTGGTGGCGTGTGTCTGAATAATGTCTTGTTGCTCTGCTAATTGTGCAGTTAGGTCAAGTTCAAATTGTTTTTTTGCATTTGGGCTATCTGATACAAGATTGTCAGAACTAGGGCTAGCAGAAACAGGGCTTTGCCATTGCTTAAAATTGCTTTGGCTAAGTTTAAACACTTTAAACCCTGTATCTACGCTTTGCCCATTTTTCAAGCTGCTTGAAATTTGTTTACCCGCACGACGAATGCGTTCTTTGGCAATTTCGGCGATATTATCAAAGCCTGCTTTTTTAGCTTCGGATTTTTCATCAATGGGTTCGGGCAACTGCATACAAATATATTTGCGATTACCGCCATCTTCGGCATTGAGTTGCATGACGGCATGGGCGGTTGTACCACTGCCTGAAAAGAAGTCTAGGATTAGGTCATTAGTTTGCACATTAGCAATTTTAAGAATCCGATTTAACAAGCGAGTAGGCTTTGGACTATCAAAATAGCCACGTCCAGCAAATACATCTTTTAATTCTTGTCGCCCTTCTTGATTATGTCCAACTTCCTGATAAAACCATAAAGTTGTAGAAACCATTTCATTTTGTACTTCACTTAAAAAACGTTTTAAACGTGGTACACGTTCTCCACTTTCTCCAAACCAAATACGATTATCAGCCTTTAATTCTTCAAATCTTTCTTTTGATATTCCCCAACAACGCCCTGCTGTTGGTTTTAATTTATTACCAACTGGCGTAGTTATTTCATAATCATAATTTTCTGAATAAGTTTTTACTGTTAAATCACTTGAAGTCCAATTTCCTCTAGGATCATTATCTTTATTGGTGTAACGAGCATTAGCTTCTTCTGTTCTAGGTAATCGCCCAATTTTAAATTGAGAAATATTTTTGGTATATATAAGAATATAATCGTGATTTTCAGATAAATATTTAGCATCATTTTTAGGAGAAAAAGCACGTTGCCAAATCACATCAGCCACAAAATTCTCTGCCCCAAACACCTCATCACATAACAGCTTTAATTGAGCCTGTTCATTATCATCAATGCTGATAAAAATCACGCCATCATCACGCAATAGGGTTTTGGCAAGGTGTAGGCGTGGCAACATCATATTCAGCCAGTTGCTGTGATAATGTCCGCTGTCTTTGCTGTTTTTGCGAAATGCCCCTTGGAACACACCATCACGTTTAAGATAACCGTCGTCATCGGTATCGCCCACACGGCGAGCATATTCGCTTTTCGTTTCACTGAATTTGTCAGGATAAATAAAGCTGTCATTGCCTGTGTTGTAGGGCGGATCGATATAAATCATCTTCACGCTGCCAGCGTAGGATTTTTGCAGGATTTTTAAGGCTTCGAGATTTTCGGCTTCGATAAAAACATTTTGCGTGTTGGCAAAATCGACGCTCTCGGCTTGGCAAGGGGCGAGTGTGTTAAAGGTGGGAGCTTGTAAAGTGCGGTAGGCGTTGGTTTTACCAGCCCAATTTAAGTGATAACGTTCGCCTTGGTCTGCAAGATTGTCTTCGCCTAAGATGAGTTTGAGTTTTTCAAAATCTATTTTACCCTCACAGAATACTTCAGGAAAAACTCGTTTTAACCCATTGATTTTTATGTTATAATTGGCTGTTGGCTGTTGGCTGTTGGCTGTTGGCTGTTGGCTGTTGGCTGTTGGCTGTTGGCTGTTGGCTGTTGGCTGTTGGCTGTTGGCTGTTCATCATTGTATATCCTTTTTTTTAAGCTTCAACAAGAAACATGAAATATCATTAAAACTCAATTAATGAAATGTTGGTCTTCTCTGTGACCTTTGTCAATAATCTCAAGTGCGGTCAAACCGCACTTGCGTGGTTGTTATGCGCTTGGCACGCCCGAGTGAAACTTAAATTCATCGTCAGGCGTGCTAATCAGTTCCGCTTCCACCCGGGCAAAATGCGCCACCCGTGCGCTGATGTCTTGTGCGGCGATCTGTTGGGCGAGGATCAGGTAATCTTCGTAATGGCGTGCTTCCGAGCGCAACAGCGAAACATAAAATTTCTCTAATTGTGCATCTAAATAGGGCGCAAGTTTGGCGAACCGCTCACAAGAGCGGGCTTCGATAAACGCACCGATAATCAGTTTGTCCACCAGCGTATGCGGTTCGTGATTAATCACCTCACGCATCAAGCCTTTGGCATAACGTCCGGCGCTGATGTTTTCCAGCTCAATACCACGCTGTTCGATAATTTCCAACACCTGATAAAAATGGTGCAGCTCTTCTTTAATCAGCAGCACCATTTTATCAATGATCTCTGCCGCATACGGCTGATCGCTGCGCGGTTCGATTTTCTTGGTGATCTGGCTTTTGCCTTTCAAGCTGTTGAGATCGCCGATTTTACGGTAAGCAAAGTCTTCGTAAGGCTTCATCCATAGCAATAGATTTTGATTGCTTTCGCTGTCGGCAGCATATTTGCGTAATAAAAACATCGCCGATTGTGCCGCTTTCAGCTCACACAGCATGTGATCTTGCAGAATTATGCTGAGATTTTGCGGTTTTTTGGCTTCCTCTATCCATGCGTCGGGGGTTTCGCATTGCAGAAATTGCTGAATCGGGGCTAATAGGTGTTGGTACATAATCAGTTCACTTTTACTCTGTCTTTTTCGGCTGGATTTCAGCGGTAAGGGTGATTTACAACCGCTCTTGCGTTGATTAGGGCAGAGACAATCTGCCCCTATATTACATTAATGGGCTTTCAGCAAATTCCAATATTTTTCATAAATATCAATTGCTTCGCCCACATCGGCTTGCAGCACGCCGTTTTCGATTTCGGCCACCGATGGAAATAAGGTCGGGTCGTTAGCATCGGCTTCGCTCAGCAGTGCTTTGACCCCGTTATTCGGCATTGAGAAGCCCATGCTTTCAATCACCACTTTGGCGCTTTGCGGGCGCAGCATAAAATCGATAAATTGGTAGGCAGCATCAGGATTTTTAGCGCCTTTCGGGATGGCATAGTTATCCATCCAGAAAATGGCGCCCTCTTTCGGGTAAACAAAACGGATATCCGAATTTTCGTGGTGGGCGCGGAAAGCAGAACCGTTCCAGATCATGCCGATATCCACTTCACCTTGTAAATACGGCACTTCCGGCGAATCGGAATTAAACGCAACCACATTCGGAATCAATGTTTTCAGTAATTGGTATGCCTGTTCAATTTCGGCTTCGTCAGTGGTGTTTGGCGAGAAGCCTAATAATAGCAAGGCAATATGAAAAACTTCGCGTGAATCTGCGGTCAGCAACACTTTGCCTTTATATTCCGGACGCCACAAATCCCGCCAACTAGTGACCGCACTTGGCTCAATTTCGGCGGCATTCAAGCCGATGCCGGTCAAGCCGTAAACATACGGCAAGGAATAGCGGTTTTGCGGATCAAACGGTTTGTCCAATAACGCTTGGCTGATGTTGTTCAAATTGCGTAATTTGCTTTTGTCCAGTGGCTGCAACATATTTTCCTGCGCCATTTTGCCGATATAATAACTGGATGGAAACACCAAATCGTAGCCGCTGCTTTTCATCAGCTTCATTTTAGAATACATCTCTTCATTGCTTTCAAAGGTCGAATAAATCACCTCAATGCCAGTCTCTTTGGTGAAATCGGCCAGCAATTTGGACGGAATATATTCGGTCCAGTTATACACATAGAGTTTTTGGGCAAACAGCGAAGTGCTGAAAAGGGCGAGTGTAGCGATCAGAGCGGATTTAAGTATGCGGCAAGCCAATAGTTTTTTCAATTTTCAAGTCCTCCAAAGCCTTCATTGCAAGGCTGCAACTATAAAAAGTGCGGTTAGTCAATTAACTGCGCTGAGTATAGCAAGAGCAGCCTGATTTATCTAACCGATTTTTATCCCAACCACTTGATGGTAAAAATTGCCTGCTCTTTCACAATTATTTGGGGTTATATCAATATTTGTCTACAACACTTGATGGCATAATATGCGCATTGATATTTTACGAGGAGAAACCCAATGTATTCAAGGTTGAAAACACATTTGCTCTATAGCTTGAGTCTTTTTTGTTTGCTCGTTAGCACACCGGTGATAGCGGAAAACCTAAAAATGACTGTTTGGAAAGATCCTTACTGCGGCTGTTGTGTCGAATGGGTAGAATATCTGCAAGCCAACGGTTTTGAGATTGAGGTAATCGAATCGCTGCGCATCGGCGTACGCGAAAAATTAGGCATTCAAATGCAATACTCCTCCTGCCATACCGCACAAATCGGCGATTATGTGATCGAAGGTCATGTGCCAGCAGAAGACATCAAACGCTTGCTGGCAGAAAAACCGGATGCTGTCGGATTAGCCGTGCCGGGCATGCCTATCGGCTCTCCGGGCATGGACAATCCGCTATATGGCGGACAAAAAGATCGTTACCATGTGCTGTTGCTGCTCAAAGACGGCAGTAGTGTCATTTATAATAGCTACTGATAAGGAGAGTTTATGAACAGTATCAAACGTCGTGATTTTTTGCGCTACAGCATTGCGCTCGGTTTAGCCACCCACTATGGCTGGGTGGAGGCTACCCCACATATGCACCATGGCGAGATGATGTCACCAAATATGGGCGGCATCGGTGCGATGCAATCTGCGGATCTGCCATTGATGCCACCATCAGCCATGCCGAGCGGACAGCCACTCTCTCCACTGGTACAATTGGCAAACCAAAGTGATCAAAGTGCGGTTTTTGAAGCCGATCTGGAAGCCAAGGTGGTCGAGATGGAACTGGCCGGCGGCAAAAAGACCGAAGTCTGGGCGTATAACGGACAGCTGCCCGGCCCGCAAATTGTGGTCAACGAAGGCGATACAGTACGTATTCGCTTTAAAAACAGCTTGCCACAACCGACCACTATCCATTGGCACGGACTAGCCGTGCCGGAAGCACAAGACGGCAATCCGCAGGATGAGGTTCTGCCCGGACAAACACGGTTGTATGAGTTTAAAATTGCTGAAAATAGTGCCGGAACTTACTGGTATCACCCACACCCTCACGGCTTGGTCGCCGAGCAGGTTTATATGGGGCTGGCAGGTAGTTTGATCATCAAAAGCAAAACCGATCCGTTCGCCCATTTGCAAGAACAGCATTGGCTGATTTCCGATCTACGCTTGGATCAAGATGGGCGCATTCCGCCTAACACTCTTTCAGACTGGATTAACGGTCGCGAGGGCGAGTTTGTGCTGATTAACGCCCAACTCACGCCACAAATCAGCTTGAACGGCAACCAGCGGCTACGTATTTGGAACGCCACCAGTGCCCGTTATTTCCGTTTGCATTTGCCGAATGTCGAGTGGATTGTGGTCGGCACCGACGGCGGTCTGCTGGAAGAGCCGTTGAGCGCCGGCGACGAGTTGTTTTTAGTGCCGGGACAACGGCTGGAAGTGATTCCTCGTATCAGCCAAAATGGAACCGCGACATTAATAAGCCGTTACTATGACCGTCGTAAAATGATGGTACGTGAAGCACCAACCACCTTAACCCTTGCCAAGGTTGAGCTAACACAAGCTGATGTCGCATTACCACAGCGTCTACGCACCTTTGCCGCACTGCCGCCGATTGCAGTAAAACGCACGGTGGTCTTCAGGGAAAGAATGCCGTCAGGCATGAACGGGAATACCGCCAGCATGTTGCAAAATATGTTTTTGGTCAACGATCAAGTTTTTGACATGAAGCGTATTGATTTTGAAGGTAAACAAGGTGAAACCGAAGAGTGGCTGCTGTTTAATTCTTCACATATGGATCACCCGTTCCATATTCACGGCACACAGTTCGAGCTGATCAACCGCACTTTGAACGGCGAAACCCGGCAAGAGCCCTATCGTGCCAAACGCGATATCCTGAATTTAAAACCGATGGAAAAAGCGCTGATTCGCTTTGTTCAAACCGAGAAAGGCTTAAAAATGTTCCATTGCCATATTTTGGAACACGAAACCCTCGGTATGATGGCAATGCTACAGGTGAAATAGCAATTTTGTCATCGGCGCTTTGAGAAAAAGCAGAAAATACGCTCGACTTTCTGCTTTTTTAACTAGTTTTCTGCTTTTTTAACCAGTGTATTTTACCTAGTAAAACTCAACCATATCGTAATAAAATCGCCCTCTCACGCCTAATTAATACATTTATCGGCTGAAAAATCACAAGAATAACGTATAATCCACCGATTATTGATATTAAGGGGTATAGATTATGCTATCTCGCAAAGATATTCTTATTTTAGGCATGATGATTTTTTCGCTATTTTTAGGCGCAGGCAATATTATTTTTCCACCCATGGAAGGTTATCATGCCGGTACAAACTGGTTATGGGCAGCGTTTGGATTTGTATTAACCGGTGTCTGTATGCCATTTATCACCTTGGTGGTCGTTACGCTGAAAGGACGGGGCGAAGCGCTCTCGCTTGACCTTCCAAAATGGGTCGGCGTGACATTTTGGTCAATTCTCTACTTAGTAATCGGCTCCACTTTTGCGATGCCACGGGTGACCAATGTCGCCTATGAAATGGCATGGCAGCCCTTGAATCTGTTCAACGGCGAGTATCAACATATTCTATTTGCCTTAGTCTTCAACCTCATTGGAATGTTTTTTATGCTGGGACGCAGCACCATGATCTCCAGCATCGGCAAATTTATGGCGCCCATGTTGCTGGTCTTGTTGATAGTGGTCGGCTTTGCGGTGATTTCCAATCCGCTTTCCACAATCGTCTTGCCTTCTCACGCCTATGCCGAGAACTCTGCGGTCGCAACCGGGCTAGTGGGTGGCTATCAAACGATGGATGTGCTGTCTGCAATGGCTTTCGGCGGCATTGTCGCCAGAGCGCTGGCAGTCAAACAGGTATCGGATAAAAAAACCATACTGCAATACACCTTAAGTGCCGGAGCAATTTCTGTGATGCTGCTCAGTGCATTGTACATCTGCCTGTTTTACCTCGGCGCCACCAGCCACAGTGTCGCTGTCGAGGCAAGCAACGGTGGGCAAATTTTTGCCGGTTATGTTAATGCACTGTTTGGCAACACAGGATTATTGATGATGAGCGGTATTGTCATGCTGGCAAATTTGACCACCTTAGTGGGTGTCACCAGTGCCTGTGCCGATTACTTCTCCAAATTTCACCCACGGCTTACCTATAAGTTTTTTGTTATCGTCTTTACCGCTGCGACTATCATCATTTCTGAAGCGGGTTTGGACACCTTGCTCAGAGTCACCATTCCTGCATTATTACTGATCTACCCGATAGCCATTATGCTGGTCGCACTACAGCTGCTGCGCCATAAACTACCGTCAATAAAATTCAGCTATCAACTCACCATCGGCACCGTATCACTGTTTAGCCTGTGCGATAGCCTGAATAATATCGGCGTATTACCGCACTTTGCCAACGAACTACTGGCGTATGTGCCGTTTTACCCGCTTGGCTTAAGCTGGGTGGTGCCGGCTGTTATGGCACTGTTAGTGAGTATTGCGATTGGGAAAAGAATCAGCTAAAAAAATTAACCCCCGATAATTTATCAAGGGTTATCTTTACGGTTTATCTAAAGCCACTTGTGTAGCACTACTTGCTTAAATCGACTTGATATAAGGCAAAGCCCACTTCGTCTTGCCCGATTTTCTTCATCGGATATTGCGCATGTTGTTGAATAAACTCTGCGGCTTTTTCCGATGGTGAGGTTTCAAACACAATCTTCAAGTTGGCTTGTGGAATCGCTTTAAAGCGCCAGTTGTTATCCGCTTGCGGTTTCACCTCGCCCTGCTCTTGGCTGACCCGGCGAATATAGTCGGCTAAAATTGTGCGGTTTTCATCCGGCGCAGCAAACGCTAACTGGCTGCCGTCGGTGCCCGGGAACTTGTTACCAAAGGCACGATAGTTATTGGTGGCGATCAAAAACTCTTGTTTCGGGTCAATCGGTTTGCCGTTAAACGTTAGCTCGACAATCCGTTCTGCTTGCGGGTTCACCAGTTTGCAGTCACCGTCATAACGTGCCGCTTGGGTCACATCCACTTGGTAGTCCACACCGTCAATCACATCAAAATTATAGGTGCGGAAATCGTCCCAATTGATCAGATGCTGCGCTTCGGTTTTGCTAGGGTCAATTTGCTTAAATTGACCGGCAGAGCACTCTAACCACTCTTTCAGTTGCGCCCCATTGATTTTCACCGCCACCAAGGTGTTCGGATACAGATACAAATCCGCCGCATTGCGGAAACTGAGCTGTCCGGCTTCGACCTCGGTGTAGCTGGTCGGATCATTTTTACGTCCCCCGGTTTTAAACGGCGCTGCCGCAGAAAGCACCGGCAGGTTTTCCAGCTCCGGATTGCCTTTGATAAAGTTTTTCACATAATCCTGTTGCGCCAGATTCACAATTTGAATCGTCGGATCATCTTGCACCAAGGCTAAGAAGCTGTACATGTTATCAGCGGCTTTACCAATCGGTTGGTTGACATACTCACGAGTGCTGTCATGATCATCTTTCAGCACCTTCACAATCTCCGGATGTGCTGTTGCTACCGCACTTTTACTCTCATTATCAAAAATCGGGCGAGCTTCCGCGCGCGCTCCCGTGACCAGCCACTTGCCACTGTCGTTGTTCAAGTTCAGATCGATAATTCCCAGATGGCTGCCCCAATAGCCCGGCATCACTGCCGGAACACCATTGATCGTGCCTTTTTCCAGATCCACATTCGCCACATCGGCAAACGATTTACTTGGGAATAAACCGTGCGCATGCCCGAACGCAATGGCATCAATGCCGTCAATTTGTGAAATATAGGCTACGGCATTTTCTGCCAACGGTTGATATGCCTCTTTTGATAACCCGGAGTGCATTAAAGCAATCACTACATCCGCTCCCTCGGCTTTCATCTGCGGCACCAGCTCGCGCGCGGTTTCAGTGATGTCTTTCACTTCCAATTTGCCGTCTAAATGTTTTTTGTCCCACGTCAGAATTTGTGGTGGCACAAAACCGATATAACCGATTTTAATTGTCTGTTTTTCGCCTTTATCATCAACCAATTGGTAATCTTTGATTAAATATGGCGTGAAATACGGCTTGCCGGTGGCGATGTCAATCACATTGGCACTGACATAAGGAAAATTGGCACCTGCCAGCGCCTTGTCCATAAACGCTAAGCCATAGTTAAATTCATGGTTACCGACAGTCGCTGCATCATAATTCAGCAAATTCATCGCTTTATAAACCGGGTGAACCTCGCCGGCGGCTAAGCCTTTGCTCGCAATGTAATCACCCATCGGGCTGCCTTGAATCACATCACCGTTATCGACCAACACGCTGTTTTTCGCCTGTTCACGGGCTTTGACGATCAAATCCGCCGTGCGTGCCAAGCCCAATTTATCTGATGGAGCATCTTTATAGTAATCATAATCCAGCATATTCGCATGCAAATCAGTGGTTTCGATAATACGCAAATCTACATTGGCGGCTGAAGCCAAGTTCGGTATCGCAAGTGCAGCAGTGATTAACGTTGTCAATAAAGTCGGTTTAAACGCCATGGAATCATCCTCTTTTTAAAAGTTAATAAATCGTTAAATGTTATTTTAATATCACTCTATTTTGCAGTAACGTTGCCGATTTTATGCCAATTGTGCCAGCTTGCAACGTTAATCACGGAAAAAATTGAGCTGGTAACCAAGCAGAATGCAACTTTGCGAGTCTGCTCACAAAATTCTCTTTTCCCCAACAGAACGGCAATGTTATGCTGAAGCAATTAACATGAGGAGATTGTATGCAACAGTATAAATTAATTGCGCTCGACATGGACGGCACATTGCTCAATAACGAAAAAAAGATCAGCGAACGCAATAAAACCGCTATTTTGGCGGCGCGCGAACAAGGCGTATATGTGATTTTGGCCTCCGGTCGCCCCTATATCGGCATGCAACAATATATGCAGCAGCTCGGCATGACCGGCAATGATGATTATGTGTTGTGTTTTAACGGTGCGATTGTCGAACGAGCCCATGACGGCTATGTAATTAACAGCAAAATGTTGCAAGGCAAGGACGCCAAATTCGTGGCACAGCATGCCGATCGCTTTGGCTTAAACGTGCATGCGTTTTCACCCACTCGTGGGCTGATCACCCCAAAAGCCAACCACTACACCCAACACGAAGCCGATTCCAACGGCATTGATTTCAGCTTACTGGATTTTTCGCTGCTGGACGATCACGAGCCGATCATCAAAACCATGATTATCGATCCCCCTGAACTGCTTGACCCGTTTGCTGCCGCTGTGCCGACCGCACTTTGCCAACGTTACACCGTAGTGCGCAGCGCACCGTTCTTTCTGGAATTTATTCACCCGCAAGCCAATAAAGGTGCCGGTGTGGCGGCGCTGGCTCAGCATTTGAATATCAACCCCGAACAGATCATCTGCTGCGGCGACGCCGGTAACGATCTGCATATGCTGCAATATGCCGGTTTGGGCGTGGCAATGGGCAATGCCACTGAAGACATAAAAGCCATCGCCGATTACATCACCGCCGACAACAACAGCTCCGGCGTTGCCGAGGTGATTGAAAAGTTCGTGTTGGCATAAAAGTGCGGTCGGACAGCCAATGAAACTGGACAAAACCATCGCCCAGCAGATCGTCAGCCGCACCATGAAAATCATTGCCAAATCGGTCAATGTGATGGACGAAAACGGCATCATCATCGCCTCCGGCGATCCGAACCGCTTGCGGCAACGGCATACCGGCGCGGTGTTGGCATTGCGCGAAAAGCGCACGATTGAGATCGATGCGACACTGGCAAAACAGTGGAATTACGAAGCCCAACCGGGGATTAACCTACCGATTCACTATCTGGGACACACCTTCGGCGTGGTCGGCATCTCCGGCGTGCCCGATGAAGTGCGGCGTTATGCCGAACTGGTGAAAATGACAGCGGAATTAATCGTCGAACAAAACGTGTTGCTGGAGCAAGAGCGCTGGCAACGGCGCTATAAAGAGGAGTTTTTGCTGCAACTGGTTCAGGGCAAGGCCGACGCACAGGCTGCGCAGCAAGCCGCGCTGTTTGCCCTCGATCTCAACCGTCCCTATGTTGTTGTGATCATTAAACTGCTGGCAAGCAGCATGGAATCGTTGCGCGAATTGGTTGGTTATCTGGAGCTTTCCCGTTTGGATCTGCACCTTGCGGTCAGCGCCCTTGATGAAATCGTGATACTGCAAAGCGCTGAATCTGCGGCGTGCGGCACGCAGATCTTGTCGGCGCAACTATTGCCGCCGACCATTAATCCGCAACAGTTGAAAATCGCCTTTGGCTGCCCGATGGGCGGCTTGGACGGTATTGCCGTTTCCTATCGAACCGCACTTTCCACCTTGAATTACGGACGGCGTATCGCGCCCAAAAAACAGACTTACCGCTATCAGGAATATAAACTACCGGCACTGCTGGACGGGCTGTCCGACTGGCAATTGGCGGAAATCACCCGCATTTTGCAGCCGCTGTATGCCGCCGATGAGAAACGGGTGTTGTATAAAACCTTGCAAACCTATTTTTCATCAAATTGTGATCCGGCTCGCAGTGCGAAAAAACTGTTTATCCACAGCAACACCCTGCGTTACCGCTTAAGCAAAATCGAACAATTAACCCAGTTATCTTTCAATAAGATAGATGAAAAATTCATGCTCTATTTAGCCACACTTTTAAAAACATGATTTGTGCCATATAACAAAAATATTCTTTTTTCACGGCTTATTTTTGGCTTTTTACACAACGATTTTGATTAACCGTTGTGTGCATAATGACCGCACTTAACGGTTGAGCGTGGGAGAAAAAATATGGTGAGCGTTTCTGCTTGGGGTGCAGTCGTGGCGTTAGTGATTGCCATCGGCTTGATTTTAAAGAAAGTTCCGCCGGCATACGGCATGATTGTCGGCGCATTGGCAGGAGGCTTGGTCGGCGGAGCCGGCTTAAGCGAAACCGTTGCCCTGATGATCGGCGGCGCACAGGGCATTACCACCGCGGTTATGCGCATTTTGGCGGCAGGCGTGTTAGCCGGCGTGCTGATTGAGTCCGGCGCGGCAACCACGATTGCCGAAACCATTGTCAAAAAACTGGGAGAAACCCGAGCGTTGCTGGCATTGATTCTGGCAACTTGGCTGTTGACCAGCGTCGGCGTGTTTGTCGATGTCGCCGTGATCACTGTGTCGCCGATTGCACAGGCGTTAGCCAAACGCGGTGATCTGTCGAAAGCGGCGATTTTGCTGGCAATGGTCGGCGGCGGCAAAGCCGGCAACATCATGTCGCCCAATCCCAACACGATTGCTGCGGCAGAAGCATTCGACATTCCGTTGACCTCGCTCATGGCAGCAGGGATTATTCCGGCGTTGTTCGGTTTGCTGATCACCTATTTTCTTGCCAAAAAATTAATTGCAAAAGGCAGCAAAGTCAGCCGCGAGGAAGTGATCATCGTCGACGACAGCCGCTTACCGCACTTTGCCGCCGCCATTTCCGCACCGCTGGTGGCAATTATCTTATTGGCACTGCGTCCGCTGGCAGATATTGCAGTTGATCCGTTAATCGCCCTGCCGCTCGGCGGCTTGGTCGGCGCTTTGCTGATGGGCAAACGGAATGATATCAATCACTATGCAATCAGCGGTTTAGCCAAAATGGCGCCAGTGGCGATTATGCTGCTCGGCACCGGCACCTTAGCCGGCATTATCGCCAATTCCGGCCTAAAAGACGTGCTGATCGAAGGCTTAACCGCCTCCGGCTTGCCGTCGTATCTGCTGGCGCCGATTTCAGGGGCGCTGATGTCGCTGGCAACGGCATCGACTACCGCCGGAACAGTGGTTGCCGCGAATGTGTTCAGCAGCACCCTGCTCGAATTGGGCATCAGCGGTCTGGCAGGCGCTGCGATGATTCACGCCGGTGCAACTGTGTTTGATCATATGCCGCACGGCTCTTTCTTCCATGCCACCGGCGGCAGTGTTAACATGAATATCAGAGAGCGGTTAAAACTGATTCCATACGAAACCTTCGTCGGGCTGACCTTAGCACTGGTTTCAACCCTTATTTTTGGTGTATTCAATTTATTTTAAGTGAGGATTTATCATGAAAATTGTCATTGCCCCCGATTCGTTTAAAGAGAGCTTAACCGCACTTGAAGCGGCAGATGCGATTGAAACCGGTTTTAAAAAAGTGTTTCCGCACGCAACATACCTCAAAGTACCAATGGCGGATGGCGGCGAGGGCACGGTGCAATCGTTGATTGACGCCACCGGCGGACGCTTGCTGCATTTGGACGTGACTGCGCCATTGGGCAATCAAACGGTGGCTTTTTTCGGGCTGTCCGGTGACGGCAAAACAGCAGTGATTGAAATGGCGGCGGCATCCGGTTTACATTTAGTCCCGCCGAGCCAACGTAATCCGTTGCTGACCACCAGTTATGGCAGCGGAGAGTTAATTAAAGCAGCGTTGGATCACAAGGTTGAAAAAATCATTCTCGGCATCGGCGGCAGTGCCACCAATGACGGCGGCGTCGGTATGTTGCAAGCACTGGGGGCTCGTTTTCAAGATGCTGGCGGGCAAGAATTAGCATTTGGCGGCGCGGCATTAGCCGAATTAACCAGCATTCACTTGGACCAACTGGATTCGCGTTTGCAGCACGTGGCGATCGAAGTGGCTTGCGATGTGGATAATCCACTGTGCGGCGAACAGGGCGCGTCTGCCACTTTCGGCCCGCAAAAGGGCGCTACACCTGCGATGGTGGCGCAATTGGATCAGGCTTTGGCACATTTTGCCAAGCTAGCCAAACAGCAACTGGGGCTGGAAATCGCTGAGCTTGCCGGTGCCGGAGCGGCAGGCGGCATGGGCGGTGGCTTGCAGTTACTGCCGAATGTACAGTTAAAACCAGGGGTACAAATCGTGATTGAAGCAGCCAAGCTGGCGCAACAACTGCAAGATGCCGATTTAGTGATCACCGGTGAAGGGCGGATTGACGGGCAAACGGTGCACGGCAAAACCCCGATTGGCGTGGCGAAAACCGCCAAGCGGTTTAATAAACCGGTGATCGCAATTTGCGGCTGCTTGCGCGATGACTATGACGCCGTTTATCAGCATGGTATTGATGCGGTGTTCCCGATTATCAGCCAACTCGGCAGCCTCGCGGACACGTTGGCAGACGGACACAAAAATTTGGTTTCGACCGCACACAATATTGCTCGGTTGTATTGTTTAAACCGCGATGGTTTAAACCGCTAAATCCCAGACCGCACTTTGCACGAAAATGCGCCCAGATTGGCAAAAGTGCGGTTGGCTATTGCCTCACTTTTCCGCCCTGTGTTATGTTGACAGCGACAATCAACCAGCGGAGGAATTTATCTGATGAAAAAACCACTTTTAACCTTGCTATTAGGACTTTCTGTCGGCAGCGTTGCCTTGGCGGACAATGCGCTGCTGCTGCAAACTGACTTCAGTTTGCAAGATGGTGCGGTTTCTGCCATGCAAGGGGTCGCCTTCGGGGTTGACAACGATCTGAAAATCTTCAATTTAACCCACGAAATTCCGCCTTATGACATTTGGCAAGCCGCCTATCGACTGTATCAAACCGCACCTTATTGGCAAAAAGGCACTGTGTTTGTCAGTGTGGTCGATCCCGGTGTCGGCACCGATCGCAAATCGGTGGTGCTGAAAACCCAAAGCGGTCACTATTTTGTGACGCCGGATAACGGCACGCTGACCCTCGTCGCCGAATCGCTTGGTATCGACAGCGTGCGCGAGATTGATGAAAAAACCAACCGTCTTTCCGGCTCGGAGAAATCCTACACCTTTCATGGTCGTGATGTGTACGCCTACACCGGCGCACGCTTGGCGGCAGGGAAAATCAGTTTTGAGCAGGTCGGACCGGAGCTAGAGAAGAAAGTCTTTGAAATTCCGTACCAAAAAGCCACCTTGGACAACGGCGAATTAAAGGGCAATATTCCGATTTTGGATATTCAATATGGCAATATTTGGACCAATATCAGCGATCAATTATTAGAACAGTCCGGCATTCAAAAAGGCGATACCGCCTGTGTTCAGATTAAACAGGGCGAACAACTGCGCTACAGTGGCAAAATGCCGTATGTCAGCAGCTTCGGCGATGTCAAAGACGGCGAGCCGCTGTTATATTTAAACAGCCTGCTGAATGTCTCTTTCGCGCTGAATATGGAAAATTTTGCCGAGAAAAATCAGGTGAAATCCGGCGCAGATTGGCACGTTAGCGTGAAAAAATGCGGTAACTGATTGCTATTCAATGTTAAAGTGCGGTTTGCAACCGCACTTCAGATTATTGACAAAGATATTTGATGAGGCAGGGTAGCAACTGTGTTTAACTTCAAAAAAGTTATTCTTTTTTAACCCACAGATACTGTGGATAAATGGCGTGTAGCGTCCCATTTCTCATTACGTTTTACTAACGCATTGATGATGGTTAACAGTTTCCGCATACATGCCGTTAATGCAATTTTTTTCGCTTTGCCTCTCGCCACCAATCGCTCGTAAAAGGCTTTAAAAACAGGCTCAAAACGAACAGCAGATAACACCGCCATATATAATGCATTGCGAACAATAGCACGCCCACCGTGGCAGAATGATTTCCCCGTCCATTGCCCACTTTGCTGTGTGTGCGGAATCACGCCAACCAGTGAAGCAATACGTTTATTCGAGAGCTTGCCCAGTTCCGGTAAACTTGACATCAACACCGCAACGCAGTTCTTTCCGACACCTTTAATCTCCGCGATAAGCTCAGCTTTCTCGT
>NZ_VDHB01000069.1:0-61547 GCF_006227735.1 Testudinibacter sp. 'clade 2' | reverse complement strand
TTAAAGAACAGTCACAACCGCTTCGCTTCAGAACGCTGCGTCGTTGTGAGGTGCGCATTATAGACATTCAGAAATTCTTTGCAACCCCTTTTTCTCACTTTTTTTCTGTTTTTTATCAAACGGTGGTTTTTTATCCGAAATACCGCACTTTTGTCTGTTTACTCGGCAATTTTTTCCGGATTATCATTCCTAATGCGCAAAAAAGTAGCAAAGCGCGGTTTACCGTTTTTGGTCAGTCCACGGTATTGGTAGGTAATCAGGCTACCGATTGGCGGTGGATTTTGACGATCTAGCAGCTTAAAGCCGGATCCTATTTTAAAAACGCCCCGTTGATTTTGACAACTGACCGCACCTAATTTACCGCTGAACTGCCCTTTTCCTTCATGATGTGCGATCACTCGGCATTCCTCATCTTGGCTGGTTTTGAATTTTAGAATCTGCGAACTGCGTTGCTGTTGATAAGGAATATGCGGATTGCGCACCACAATTCCTTCACCACCTAGACGTTCGATTTCCGCTAAAAAATCTTCCGCATGCCGACGGTTTTGAATCGGGATCTGTGGAATAATCTCAATATAAGCGCTGGGATTTTGTCGCAAATAATCTGCCAATTGTTGTAGCCGTTGTGATAAATCACCCTCAGCATCCGGCACGTCAAATACATACAGCTTGAGTTGTTGCCAACCGATGTCGTCAAAAGTGCGGGTAATTGAGGAAATTTTCTCAAATTCGCCTCGTTGTGAAAACAATTCACCATCGATGGCGAAAGGCGGAAAGTCTCGGATAAAATAATCCGGCGTATTAAACCGATTGCCACCACGGCTCAGCAACTGTTTGCCATCCCAAAAACCGCGCACGCCATCCAGTTTTTCGCTCATCACCCAACCGTCTAACGGCTGTCCTTGATAGACGTCTAACAACATGAGATTCGGCTTACTATTTGCCGTAGCCTCATTTATTATGCAAAACCACGCCAAGATATAAGTTACATACACACGCCACATCCCACACACCTCCAATAGATAAAAGTGCGCTTAGGCTAGCTCAAATAAGCATAAAAGGAAGCAAGGATAAACGTAATTGGAACCTGGATCGTAAAAAGAGCAAGTGCGCCCAACTCATCTGACCGCACTTTGCCTAAAATAAAGAATGCAATTAAATCACTTTTTGCACCAACGCTGAAAGGTCACCTGCAAACTGTTGTTGCTTCGCCATGGCGATAATCTCGTCCGCGCTGTGTTTAGTGCCGTTGTACACCACCACCATGCTGACATCGCCCGGCTGCAAGAAATGCGTTTCGCCGAAGTCGGTGTAACGGGTTGCGCCGATACTGATCACCGCCTGTTGCGGATAATTCGCTTTTTCCAGCAAACTTGCAATAGGGTGCATCGGTCCTTGATCCGGCTGGTTGTTCATGCGATCAACCATCCAATCCAGTAATTTTTGATGAAAATAGCTGTAGCCGACGGTCGGGCTGTCGACACCGTAAATATTGAATTGAGCACCACGTTGGTGAAAACAGGCGATACGATAGTTATCTAAATTGCAGCCCGCTTCGAAGCCGTCTAACGGAATTAATGTGGCAGACAGCCCCTTGGTTTGCGCGCCCCAATTTTTCTTATCGGCGATTTTATTCGCATTCGGGCGGCGGATTGAACAATCGTTATAAGCACCAAACGCTTTCGGTAAAAGTGCGGTTACCTGATGACTTGCATCATATTGAATATCGCACACAATCGCCACTTCTGGTTCGATTTGCAGATTATCGGCATCTTGCGGAAAACGCAGGGTGTCCGCCGACAGCGGATAGACTGATAAAAAACCGTCAAAGTGCGGTACATAAAACGGAAAAATCGCTTTCGGCTGATGTGCTTCCTGCACTTCAACCTGTTTGAAATCCGCCGCTTCGCCCGCCTGTTCCAAATGTCCGGCAAAGTTGCCGGCAACACCGAAACCGATAGCATGTTTAAACGTCATTATTGGCTCCTATTATAGAAAGAAATTGCATTACCTTTTTGCTTGACCGAGTATAACAACAAACCGCACTTTATGCCGAAAAAACATAAAAGTGCGGTGTTGCGCTTTGATTATTTGATGAAACTGACGTGTTTGCAGATTTCTTCAATCGCCGCTTCTTTCTTCTTATTAAATTCGATTTTATTTTCTTCAAAAATATTGCGCCCGTGGGTATCAATCGACACAATCAGCGGACCGAACTCTTTTACTTTGCACACCCATAAGGTTTCCGGCATACCGAGATCTTTCCATTGCGCATCGACGATTTCTTCCACGCACTCCGCCGCCAGCACCGCACAACCGGCAGGGAACACGCAGTGCAGCGCTTTATAGTCGCGGCAGCCTTCCATTGTGCCGTTGCCCATGCCGCCTTTGCCCAAAATCAGTTTGACGCCGGTTTGTTTGATGAACTCCTTCTCAAATTTTTCCATACGCATACTGGTGGTCGGACCGACGGAAACCATTTCATATTTATCGTCGCCCAATGAACGGATAATCGGGCCGGCGTGCAGAATCGCGCCGCCGTCGATATCGACCGGCAACGGCCGTTTTTCTTCGATTAAACGACGGTGCGCCACATCACGGCAAGTGACCAGATAACCGTTTAAGTAAATAATATCGCCCACGTTGATGTCTTGCAGATCTTCCGCTTTAATCGGGGTGGTGAGGATTTTTTTATCGGTCATAATGTCACTCCTGAATGTGAAGTAATAGTGTAGTTCAACTCTTTGTCAAAAATAATATGCCCTTTGCGGTGCGACCAGCAGCCAACATTGACGCTGACGCCGATCACCGACGGGTGGCGCGCGGTGTTTTCGATATTCACGCCCATTACCGACATTTTGCCTTTTAAGCCTTGCGGCCCCAGACCGATGCTGTTAATCCCGTCTTCCAGCAATTTTTCCATTGAGGCGGCTTTTTCGTTCGGATTATGTTGCCCTAACGGACGGAACAGCGCTTTTTTGGAGAGCACCGCGGCGGTTTCGACCGATGTGGCGATGCCTACGCCGACCAATAACGGCGGACAGGCGTTCAAGCCATAGCTGGTCATGATGTCCATCACAAAACGGGTGACGCCTTCGTAACCTTCGCCCGGCATTAACACTTTGGCTTGTCCCGGCAAAGAGCAACCGCCGCCTGCCATGTAGGTATCCAGCTCCAGCTTGTCACTGTCCGGCACAATTTCCCAAAACACGCTCGGCGTGCCTTTGCCGACATTTTTGCCGGTGTTGTATTCGTCAAACGTTTCCACGCTGTTATGGCGCAACGGTGCGTCTTTGGTCGCTTGAATAACCGATTCTTTCAGCAAGGCTTCCAACTCACCGATATACGGAAAATTCGCACCGCACTTGACGAAAAACTGGATAACGCCGGTATCCTGACAGCTCGGGCGATTCAATTTCGCCGCCAAATCCTGATTTTGGAACATCGCGCCGTAAATGATTTTCGGCAATTGCTCCTGCTCTTTTTCGCGCAACTCTTTCAGTTTCTTCATCACGTCGTCAGGCAGCACTTTTCCGGTAATGCCGACAAATTTTGCAATGGTATCCGTTAAATAGCGCACACCTTCTTCTTTTGTCATCATAGATAACCTCTTCATTTCATTGATTAAAAATAAAACATCCACATATGGTTACAATCACCATAAACCTAATACTTTCCACCACAACGCCCCAACGCCGAGCCAAATCACCACGTTGATCACGGAGGCAAAAAAGCCGATACGCCACCAGTCCTGCTGTTTGATGTAACCTGCGCCGAAATAGATCGGTGCCGCGCCGCTCGCATAATGGGTCAGCCCCGCCATTAAATTCGACAGTGCGGCAAAACCGAATGCCGCCAGAAACGGCGGTGCGCCGGCACCGACCGCCACTGCTAAAAACGCGGCGTACATGGCGGTGACATGGGCAGATAAACTGGCGAAAACATAATGGCTGTACATATAAATCAGGAACAAGACGATTAAGGTCGGCACCCATGACACGCCCGCCATCAAACCTGTCGCCTAACCGGCAAACCAAGGAATAAAGCCCACTTTGTTCAACATGCCTGCCAAACCGACGATGCCCCCCATCCAGATCATGCCGTCCCAAGCGCCTTTCTCTTCCAGAATTTCATTCCATTCCAACACGTTAGTGATCAACATCACACTCACGCCGAGCAATGCCACGACGGTCGAATTAATTTGGGTATATTGCGAGGTGCTCCACAGCAACAGCGCACCGATAAACACACCGCTGATAATCCACTCGTCACGGCTCATGGCACCCATTTTGGCCAACTCTTCTGTTGCCACGACTTGCGCCGCGCGCGTATCCTTGATTTCCGGCGGATAAAATTTATAGATAAAATACGGAATCAACAGTATCGACAACAGCCCCGGCACAATCCCTGCCAACGCCCAAGTTCCCCAACTGATATTAACGTTGGCAGTATCCAGCGCAAAAGCGGCGATAAGCAGATTCGGCGCACAGGCGGTCAGGAACATTGCCGCAATCGGCGCGTCAACCTGAAAGGTGGTGGAGAGAATATACGCCCCGATTTTGCGCGGATTTTGATTCGGCTCGGAACCGAAAGCCGATGCCAGACTGCGCACGATCGGATACATTATGCCGCCGCAGCGTGCGGTATTGGACGGTGTTGCCGGACTGATAATAAAATCGCTAATCGCCAAGGTATAACCCAATTTCAGCGCACTACTGCCGAAACAGCGGATCAGTTGATAGGAAATGCGCCGTCCCAAGCCGGTTTTGATAAAACCTTTGGCAAACAAAAAGGCGGAGACAATCAGCCAAATGGTGCTGTTACTGAAACCGGACAGCGCCTCCGACATCGTGATAGTGCCGCTTAATGCCGCAAACATCACCCCAATCAACGCCACCGCCCCCAGCGGCAACGGTTGTAAAATAAAGCCGATAATGGTGGCGGCAAAAATGGCAAACAGATGCCACGCTTGCAACGAAAGCCCGTTCGGTAGCGGTGAAAACCAGATACCGAGCATCAGTAAAATAACGATAATTCCTCGAGTTAATCGCGTCATATCCACACTCCAAACAACAAAAATAGAAAGGCAAATCCTTATAATTTATGTGGTGTATGGTACGGAATTTTATTAAAATAAGTCCAATACGATTTTTTATATACTTGATATAAGCAAAAACCTATAGATGGAAGGCGATCAATATGGAGTTTCGACAATTCAAATATGTCTTAAAAGTGGCGGAAGAACGCAATTTTTCTGTGGCAGCGAAAAAGTTGTATATTTCGCAGCCGTCCTTGAGCCAATTTATTCAGAAAGTGGAAGAAAAAGTGGGTGCGCTACTGTTTGATCGCAGCGTATCCCCGCTGAAATTAACCTATATCGGTAGCTTATATGTTGAAACCGCACAAGCGATTATGGATTTGCAGCACCAATTTGAACAGAAAGTCGATGACACCTTGAATGTACGGCAGGGGCGCGTTACGATCGGCAGTTCACCGTTTCGCAGCGCTTATCTGCTTTCGCGCGTTTTACCGCACTTTCGCCGACAATACCCGAATATCGAAGTATTTTTGCAGGAAGATAACACCCACAATCTGGAAGATCGGGTGCTGAACGGGCTGACCGATTTATCCCTGTCGCTGCTGCCGATTAACGAAGCACTGTTCGATTACGATATTCTGTTTGAGGAAAGAATGTTGCTGGCGCTGCCGCCCAACCACCCGATTGCCGCACAGTTAAAGCTGAAAGCCGGTGATCACGCCTACACGCCGACAATTGAGCTCAGCGAACTGCAAGACACGCCGTTTATCCAGATGAACAAAGGGCATAAATTACACCATATGCTGCAAAAACTATGTGAAAATGCGGGGTTTTCGCCGAATGTAGTTTTGGAAACCGAAAGCATGACCACCGCCCAAGCGCTTGCCGGTGCCGGAATCGGTGCGGCTTTATTACCGGAAACCTTAGTCTACGCCGACCATTTCGAGAAAGAACCGTGCTACTGCCGACCGGACAGCAAACCGAGCCGCACGGTGGTGGTGGTTTATCGCAAAGACCGCTATTTATCGCACGCCACCCGCGCCTTTATCCAAACGTTGAAGGATTATGTGACGGATAATCCGAATTAAAAAACCGCACTTTGGCGCTCAGATCAAAGTGCGGTTAAGCTGTTTACAGACGATTTTACTTATTGGCGGGCAATCACTTTATTGTCTTCCAAATCCACGGTAATCGCCGTATCCGGCAGTAATTTACCCGACAGAATTTGTTGTGCCAATGGGTTTTCGATTTCCTGTTGGATAGCCCGTTTCAGCGGACGTGCGCCGTAAATCGGGTCGTAGCCCACTTTAGCAATGAAGTCCAACGCTGCCGGACTGAATTCGATTTGGTAGCCGTGCGCTTGCATGCGTTTGCTCAGGCGCTGCAGCTGAATCGAGGCAATCGCTTCGATATTGGCTTTATCCAACGGGTGGAATACTACGCTTTCGTCAATCCGGTTGATAAATTCCGGACGGAAATGGCGGCTGACCACCGACATCACCAGCTCTTTCACCGAGCCGTAATCCAAGTCGTTGACGTTTTCCTGAATCAGATCGGATCCCAGATTAGAGGTCATAATCACTACGGTGTTGCGGAAATCCACGGTTCTGCCTTGTCCGTCGGTCAAGCGTCCGTCGTCCAGCACTTGCAACAGAATGTTGAACACATCATGGTGCGCTTTTTCCACTTCGTCGAGCAAAATCACCGAATACGGACGGCGGCGTACCGCTTCGGTCAGATACCCCCCCTCTTCATAGCCGACATAGCCCGGAGGCGCGCCGACCAAGCGCGATACGCTGTGTTTCTCCATAAACTCGGACATATCGATCCGAACCATCGCATCGTCACTGTCGAACATAAACTGCGCCAAGGTTTTGCACAGCTCGGTTTTACCAACCCCGGTCGGGCCTAAGAACAGGAACGAACCGATCGGGCGGTTCGGATCCGCCAAGCCGGCACGGCTGCGGCGAATCGCATTGGCGACCGCTTCCACCGCTTCGCTTTGTCCAATTACCCGTTTATGCAATTCGTCTTCCATGCGCAACAGTTTCTCTTTTTCGCCCTCCATCATCCGTGCCACCGGAATGCCGGTCGCACGCGACAACACTTCAGCAATTTCTTCATCAGTGACCCGATAACGCAATAAAGTCATCTCTTTACCTTCGGAAGCTTCCGCCTGCGCCAGCTGTTTTTCCAGTTCCGGCATTACGCCATACTGCAATTCCGACATTTTGGCAAAGTCACTGGCACGCCGTGCCTGCTCCATTTGCGTGCGCACATTGTCTAATTCCGCTTTGATGTGCTGCGTGCCGGACAGTGCCGCTTTTTCACTTTTCCACACTTCTTCCAGCTCGGAATATTCACGCTCTTTTTCGCCTAACTCTTGTTCTAACATCTGCAAGCGTTTACGGCTGGCATCGTCATCTTCTTTTTGCAACGCTTGTTGCTCCAGTTTTAGCTGGATAATCCGCCGCTCCAAGCGATCCAACGGTTGTGGTTTGGAGTCGATTTCCATGCGGATGCTGGATGCCGCTTCGTCGATCAAATCAATCGCTTTATCCGGCAACTGTCGGTCGGAAATATAGCGGTGCGAAAGCGTTGCCGCCGCCACAATCGCCGGGTCGGTGATCTGCACATGGTGGTGGATTTCATAGCGCTCTTTTAAGCCGCGCAAAATCGCAATCGTGTCTTCCACGCTCGGTTCATCCACCAGCACTTTTTGGAAACGGCGCTCAAGGGCGGCATCTTTTTCGATATATTGGCGGTATTCGTCCAGCGTGGTGGCACCGACACAATGCAGCTCGCCACGCGCCAACGCCGGTTTCAGCATATTGCCGGCGTCCATTGCGCCGTCGGATTTGCCGGCGCCGACCATGGTGTGGATTTCGTCGATAAACAAAATCACCCGCCCTTCTTCTTTCGCCAGCTCGTTTAACACGCCTTTCAACCGCTCTTCAAATTCGCCACGATATTTAGCACCGGCAATCAGCGCGCCCATATCCAACGACAACACCCGTTTATTGCGCAAACCTTCCGGCACTTCGCCGTTGACAATCCGCTGTGCCAAGCCTTCGACAATTGCGGTTTTACCCACCCCAGGCTCGCCAATCAGCACCGGGTTGTTTTTGGTGCGGCGTTGCAATACCTGAATCGCACGCCGGATCTCCTCATCACGTCCAATCACCGGATCAAGCTTACCACTCTCCGCTCTGGCGGTTAAATCAATGGTAAATTTATCCAATGCTTGGCGCGACTCTTCCGCATTTTGATCGTTCACGTTCTCTCCTCCACGCATTTTTTGAATCGCTGCTTCTACCGTTTCAGCTTTCAAACCACTTTGACGCAGCGCATTACCCAATGCGCCTTTGTCTTCCAACGCTGCCAACACAAACAGCTCGGACGAAATAAATTTATCTTGCCGTTTTTGCGCCAATTGATCGCAACGGTTGAGCAAACGCACCAAACTTTGCGACAGTTGCACATCGCCGGCGTTGCCTTCCACTTTTGCCAAACGATCGATTTCAGCGTTAATTTGGTTCTTCAATTGTGTGACATTGACGCCGCAACTGAGCAATAGCGGCTGTATTGAACCGCCTTGTTGATTGAGTAATGCCGACATCAAATGCAGCGGCTCAATATATTGTTGTTCCTTGCCCAACGCCAGCGATTGCGCTTCGGCAAGCGCTTGTTGGAATTTGGTAGTAAATTTTTCGATATTCATAAAAAAATCCTCCTGAATCATATCTTGTCTGACGCTAACCATAACGTCTATTCACGAGGATTAAATGAGGGTCGTTTTTCAAAAGTCAAGGAAATTTTAAAAATAAATTTGCATTTGAAACCGTTTGTTGCTTTTCTAGCCAAAAAGAAAACCCATCACAGTGGATGGGTTTCTAGCAGTTAAGTTATAGGCGGAAATTAAAACGCTACCGCACTTTTCAATTTTTTCAAGGCGTTATTTTCCAACTGACGCACACGTTCGGCTGAAATATTATATTTTGCTGCCAGATCCTGCAAAGTGGCTTTATCATCGTCCAACCAACGGGAACGGATAATATCCAAACTGCGCTCATCCAAACCGGATAAAGCCTCGTTTAATTGCTCGTTTGCCTGATTTTCATAGTTTTCGGCTTCCAATTCTATGGCAAAATCAGAACTTTTGTCTTCTAAATATAGCGCCGGGCTGTAGCTCTCTTCTGCATCGTCAGTCGGCAAATCGAACGCCATATCTTGTCCGGTCATGCGTGATTCCATCTCTTTCACGTCATCAACCGACACACCCAACTCATCAGCAACCATCGCCACTTCATTTTCATTGAACCAACCAAAACGTTGTTTGGTTTTACGCAGGTTAAAGAATAGCTTACGCTGTGCTTTAGTGGTTGCCACTTTAACAATCCGCCAATTGCGCAGTACATATTCGTGAATCTCGGCTTTAACCCAGTGCACCGCAAAAGACACCAAACGGACACCCACTTCCGGATTGAAGCGACGCACCGCTTTCATCAAGCCGATATTGCCTTCTTGAATCAGATCTGCCTGTGGCAAGCCATAACCGGAATAACCACGTGCAACATGGATCACAAAACGCAAGTGCGACAAAATCAACGCTTTAGCTGCGTCCAAATCCTGTTGGTAATACAAACGTTCCGCCAATTCCTTCTCTTCCTCAGCGGTCAGCATCGGGTATTGATTGGCGGCACGGATATAACCTTCCAAGCTGCCTTGAGGAACCAACATCATTTGCATTTCTTTAGTCATCGTCTTCCTTCTTTATCTTAATTAAATCGGCGAGTGCTACTTATACCACAAATTCGAACGAGTTCAAAATTTGATACGCCCCTTCTATGAGGCTTGGAAGAACACTCTGTCACAGCTAGTTAGACTTAACTTTCTTTGAATAGTTCAACTTTTTTATGGATTCTGCGCGTCACTATTTTCAACAATATGGTAAGCAATCGGTGCTTGTACAATGCCGTCTGCCAAACCTGAAACCAATTTTTTGCTGCTGGCTTCGCGGCTGTCGATCAATAAACGATTGCCTTCACTGTGCAAAAATTTGCTGATTTCTGCTTCGTTATAGTCACTGCATTGCTGATAAGTGTCGGCAAAAACTTGGTTGTACATCATGGATTCTTTTTTCAAATTGTCAATATCATCCGGACGCAACAGACCTTCTGAACCGGTCAGGCTAGAGGCGTGCAGCAAAAACTTACCGTTCGGCAATGACAACCGCTCTTTTGCCGCGCAGAATATCAACGTGGCAGAAGAACCAACCATCGACAGATTGACTGTAGTCACTGGGATTTTCGAGCTTTTCACTGCCCAATAGGCAATTTGTCCGCTGTCCATATCGCCGCCATCACTGTTGAGGTACAAGTAGATTTTTTTCAATCGCGGATAATTGATATTCAGATCATCCAGCGCATACACCAGCTCGGAAATCAAGTGCGGTTCAACCGCTGCGGTGTAAAAAATTTTAGCCGTTTCCGCTTGATCGTTTTCAAGATAGTCAGCCGGAATTTTTTTGATTTCTGCTTGAGCAGTGGCGCAAATCACTAGCCCGGAAACAAGAGCAAGTGCGGTTTTGATGAGCGTTTTTGTCATTGAAATATCTCGCAAAGGTGAAAATGCCGCTCATTATTCACTAAGCGGCTAAAAATAAGAACTTGAATTACGTAGTTTTAATCTGTTTTGCTTAGCCGAGTCCCGCTATAAATCAGCAAATTCGACAATTTTCGCCCAACCACGACTTTCCAGAAAATCCAGTAAGACTCGTGGACTTTGGTTTAATATCCGTTCACTCGGAAAATCGACAGCTTCGAGTAACGCCAAACTTTTCTCAAAATTGCCCAAATATCCGGCATAGTGCGAATCCGAACCGATGCTGACCCAGCCACCGGCATCACGCACTGCGGTGGCAATGGTCAGGCAGTTGTCATAACTGCCGACACGCGAATGCAAAAACGAAGAGTTGTTGATCTCCAATGCCACATGATATTTCGCTGCTGCTTGTGCCACCGCCACCGCATCAATCGGAAATTTCGGATTGCCGGGGTGGGTGATAATATCCACCTTTCTGCTCTTGATACAGTTGATCAGCGCCTCGGTATGTGCTTCACGGCTTGTCGGCTGAATCGACGGCGGGTGAAAGCCTGCCAACACCAAATCTAGCGAACGACGCATGCGATCATTGCAATCCGTTTCGCCGTCAACATTTAGAATATTGGCTTCGATGCCGCGTAAAATACCGACGCCATCAATAAAACGTGGCAAAATCGCTAAGTTAGAAAAATGCCATTCGTGCGGTGCGTCGCCCAGTGCCGGACCATGATCGGTATTGGCAAACAAGCGAATACCACGCTGTTTGGCGACCGTAACATATTCATATAGCGTACTGTAAGCGTGGCTGCTGGCAATGGTATGTGTATGCAGATCAACCGGATAACTCATATTGTCCTCAATCATCAAACTTAAGGTTTTGTGACAAAGCCGACCGCTCGATAAACTTTGTCTAAGGTTTCGGCAGCACGGGCTTGTGCTTTTTCAGCCCCATCACGAATAATCTGATTTAACAGAGCTTCATTATTGCGGAAATGGTGGAACCGTTGCTGTAACTCGATCAACATCGCCGATACTTCATCGGCAACCGCACTTTTCAGGTGTCCATACATTTTGCCGTCAAATTCCGCTTCCAACTCGGCAATGGTTTTGCCGCTGACACCGGATAAAATATCCAATAAATTCGAGACCCCGGCTTTATTTTGCAGATCGTAACGCACCATCGGCGGCTCGTCGGAATCGGTGACCGCTCTTTTGATTTTTTTCGCCACCGCTTTCGGATCTTCCAACAAACCGATCACGTTGTTGCGGTTATCATCAGATTTCGACATTTTCTTAGTCGGCTCTAACAGCGACATCACCCGCGCCCCGGCTTTAGGAATAAAGACTTCCGGCACGGTAAACGGATTGTCATACAACGCATTAAAACGCTGGGCAATATCACGCGTGATTTCCAAATGTTGACGTTGATCATCCCCCACCGGCACTTGATTAGCTTGGTACAACAAAATATCCGCCGCCATTAATACCGGATAGGTGAATAAACCGACATTGACGTTTTCTTCATAGCGTGCCGATTTATCTTTAAACTGGGTCATACGGCTCATTTCGCCAAAATAGGAGTAGCAATTCAACACCCACGCCAGCTGGGTATGCTGCGGCACATGCGATTGCACAAAAATGGTGCTTTTTTCCGGGTCGATTCCCGCCGCCAGATAAATCGCCAACGTATCCAAAGTGGCATTACGCAAGGCTTGTGGATCTTGGCGCACCGTAATGGCATGCAAATCGACGATACAAAACAAGCAATCAAACTCATCCTGCATCTTCGCCCATTGGCGCAACGCCCCCAAATAATTACCGATTGTCAATTCACCCGACGGCTGCACACCGCTGAATACCACAGGTTTTTTACTCATTTTTTTCCCTTATTTATTTCTGTTTCTATCACTAATTTGTCGCTAAAGTTAATTAATCACCGTCAAAATATCGGCAAAATCATCAAACACCCAATCCGGATTTGCCTCGCTGATCGGAATGTTGTAATTATAACCGTAAGTCAGCCCGATGACTGGGCAACCTGCCTTATGTGCTGCCAAAATATCATTTTTCGAATCGCCGACAAACAACAACTGTTTCGGATAAATCCCAAATTTACCACATAGATAATATAGCGGCGCAGGGTGCGGTTTAATCGCCGGCAGCGATTGCCCGCCCAACAGCTCGGAAAACAGGTGATCGATACCGAATGCCGCCAACACCGGCTGTACATGTTTGCTTGGTTTATTGGTAACCACCGCCAACGTATAACCCTGTGTTTTCAAGGTTTCCAGCGTCGCTTTCACATTCGGGAACAGGCGGCTTTTATTGCAGATATTTTCGCCGTAATAAAAGCCAAAACGTCTTTTCAACTGCTTAATCGCTTCAGGATCCAGCGTTGCCCCGCTCCACTCAAGCGCACGGGCAAGCAGCACATCGGCGCCATTGCCGATCCACGTCAACACCAGCGCTTCTGGTGCCTGCGGCAACCCAACCTCTGCAAAGGCTTGGTTAATCGACAACGCCAAATCCGGCAAACTGTCGACCAAGGTACCGTCCAGATCGAAACCGATCACTTTAAATTGACTCATACGCTTTCCTTATACGACATCTGAAGTAAGGTTCGCCAATTGTTGCCGCATAGCGTTGATCACTTCAGCATAATCCGATTGATCAAAAATGGCCGAACCCGCCACAAACATATCTGCCCCTGCGGCGGCAATTTCAGCGATATTATTCACTTTTACGCCACCATCCACTTCCAAACGAATATCAAAACCGCTGGCATCAATCCGTGACCGCACTTGGCGCAATTTGTCCAACGTCGCCGGAATAAATGACTGCCCACCAAACCCCGGATTGACCGACATCAGCAGAATCACATCAATTTTATCCATCACATAATCCAGATAAGATAACGGTGTCGCCGGATTAAACACCAAACCCGCTTTACAGCCGCAACTGCGAATCAACTGCAAAGTGCGGTCAATATGCTCACTGGCTTCCGGGTGGAAAGTAATATAATCTGCCCCGGCTTTAGCGAAATCCGGAATAATCCGATCGACCGGCTTCACCATCAAATGCACATCAATCGGTGCGGTAATGCCGTAATCGCGCAACGCCTTGCACACCGCCGGCCCAAAGGTCAAATTCGGCACATAATGGTTGTCCATCACATCAAAATGAATCACATCGGCACCGGCGTCCAACACCGTTTTGACATCGTCGCCCAAACGCGCCAAATCGGCAGAGAGAATCGAAGGAGCAATTAAATAGGGTTGCATAAATCACCTTTTGTCGTTTAAAAGCCATAAAAGAGCGGTAAGAGGGGGTAGTTTACTACTTAATCGGGAGGGAGTGAAATAAATTGGCTATTGATGGATATTAAGCTTTTGCCTAATCAAAATGTTAGCCAGATCAAATTTTAGACACTTAATGGTTTACACGTGTAACCTTGGCTGTTATAACCATACTTGTACTTAGATTACTTGATGCCGTTTAAAGTACACAGGGATTTCCATTTAATAATGATATTGGAGAAATGTGATGAAAAAAATTTTCAAACAACTGATGTATGGTAGTGCAATTGCGGTAGCCTGCAGTAGCGCTTGGGCAGCAGATCTTATTGGAGCATCGCTATTAACTCAGCAACATCCGTTTTATATTGAACTAGCTGACGCAATGAAACTAGAAGCAAAAGAAAAAGGTGTTAATTTAGAGCTTTCTATTGCAAATCAAGATTTGGGTAAGCAGCTTGCCGATGTCGAAGATTTTATTGTTAAAGGCGCTAAAGCTATTATTATTTCGCCAGTTGACAGTCAAGGGGTTTTACCGGCAATTAAAAAAGCGCAAAACGCCGGAATTAAAGTTATTACTGTAGATGTTCCTGCCAAAGGCGTAGAGGTGACTTCTTATATTGGTACTGATAACTATATTGGTGGTGTAAAAGCCGGTGAATTAATGGCAAAAGAGTTAGGTAATAAAGGCAACATTGCTATTATTGATTATCCAACTGTCCAATCTGTTGTTTTGCGGATCGATGGATTTAAAAAAGCACTAACCGATTATCCGGAAGTAAAAATTGTTGCTCAGCAAACAGGTATTACACGTGCTGAAGCTTTAGCGGCAGCACAAAATATGTTACAGGCGAATCCAGATATCCAAGGTATCTTTGGTTTCGGTGATGATGCCGCATTAGCTGCTGCAGTTGCAGTGAAATCAGCCGGATTACAACAACAGGTTAAAGTTATCGGTTTTGACGGCATGAAAGAAGCTAGAGATGCCGTTGATTCAGACCCAGTAATGGTTGGTGTTATCCGTCAATATCCTGACAAAATGGGAAAAGAAGCCGTGGATACTGCAGTGAAAGTATTAGCCGGAGAAAATGTTCCATTAGAGCAGCCAATTGAACCCGGTGTTTATACCAAATAACACTCTCAAAATAGCGGAATAGTATCTTCCGCTATTTTCCTAATTGGAGGGTAAACATGGTACAGAAAAACAATGTTATTTTGACATTAAATGGGATCAATAAATCATTTGGTGCCGTCAAGGCATTAAAAGATATGCGTTTAATGATCATGCGTGGGCGAGTTCATACTTTATTAGGAGAAAATGGAGCGGGTAAATCAACATTAATGAAGATATTAACCGGCGTATATTCAGCAGACTCAGGCGAAATGTTGCTAAACGGAGAAAAATATAGTCCGTCCTCCCCCCAAGACGCAGTGGCTGCCGGTTTATCTATCGTTTTCCAAGAGCTTAGTTTGGTCAATAATTTAACCGTCGCACAAAATATTTATGCCAATCATGAGCCTTCTCGCTTTGGATTTATTAATGATCGTAAAATTGAGGAACAAGCCACAACCTTGATTCGTTCTCTAGGTTTACCAATTAATGCTGCCACAAAAGTGGGCGATCTTTCCATTGCTCAGAGGCAATTGGTTGAAATCACTAAAGGCCTTAGCCGTAATGCCGACATTATCATTCTTGATGAACCGACCTCCTCATTATCCGATTCTGAAGCTGAAATTTTATTTTCTATCATTGAAAAATTGACTACTGACGGCAAAGCAATTATCTATATTTCTCATCGCATGGAAGAAATTATGCGATTGTCGGATGACATTACCATAATGCGTGACGGAGAATATATTCAGACGCTAGCAAAAACAGAAACAACAATCGATCAATTAATCGCCCTAATGGTAGGAAGACGGATGGATCAAATTTACCCACCCAAATTAGCAGTGAAATTTATACCAACAAATGAAAATATTTTAGAAGTTAGCCATTTAAATGTTGCCGGTAAAGTTAATGACGTCAATTTTCAGGTAAAAGCCGGCGAAATTCTGGGATTCTTTGGTTTAGTGGGGGCTGGAAGATCTGATGTGATGAAAGCATTATTTGGAATGTTACCCCATTCTGGAGAAATTAAACTGCACAATAAATCAATACCAATTAAAAATGCCAGTATTGCCATTAACCATGGAATTGGTTTTGTTACTGAAAACAGAAAAGAAGAGGGATTAGTCCTACTCGCCTCATTGCGTCATAACATCACCATGGCTGCACTACCGCACTTTACCGCCATAGGCGGCTTGATGAATACGTCTAAAGAGAAAGAACAAACAGATAAAGCGATTGAACAGCTGGCTATTCGAGCTTATTCTGGGGAAATTGCTGCCAATACTTTATCTGGTGGCAATCAACAAAAAGTGGTTCTAGCAAAATGGCTAGCAACCAAACCCAAAATTCTAATTTTAGATGAACCTACTCGTGGTGTTGATGTTGGTGCTAAATTTGAGATATACAGCATTATTCGTGAACTAGCTGCCAATGGTACAGCGATACTACTAGTTTCTTCCGAACTACCGGAGCTTTTAGGACTATCAGATCGCATCATTGTAATGGCAGGAAAAAGCATACAGGCTACAGCCAACACAACAGAACTTAATCCGCAACGAATTATGGCGGCAGCAACGGGGCAATTATCATGATAAAAAACAATCGGCTTACTCAATATTTACGCCAACTGGGCGGTATTTTCCTTGCGTTAATCATTTTGTGCGTTTTCTTCTCCTTAGCCAATAACCGCTTTATGTCTGTTGCTAATTTTATGAATATCTTGCAACAGGTTTCTGTTGTTGCCATTGCGGCTTTTGGTATGACTTGGGTTATCCTACTTGGTGAAATTGATCTGTCTATTGGTTCTATTATTGCGGTCAGCGGTATGGTGGCAGCCCAAGTGTTGGCTCTCGATTACGGTTTGTTTACCGCACTTTTCGTTACCCTATTTGCCGGAGCTGTGATGGGATTTATCAACGGCGCTTTAACCGCAAAATTAGCCTTGCCCTCGTTTATTGTCACAGTCGCAACTATGGGAATTTATCGCGGCATGGTCAGCTTGCCCACCAACGGCGCACCACAAATGATCACAAATAGCGATTGGACAGCAATCGGAAATTCTGCGCTATTTGGAATTCCAGTGGTTATTTGGGTGTTGGTACTACTCTTTTTAATTAACCATATAGTGTTGTCAAAAACGGTATTTGGCAGAAAGGCTTATCTTACTGGTGGTAATATCGAGGCAGCACAATATTCCGGCATTCAAACCGCAAGAGTTAAAATTTGGATTTTCACTTTATCCGGCATCATGGCAGCTATTGCCGGAATATTATTGTCGTCAAGGCTGTATTCAGCACAAACCAATGCCGGAATGGGATATGAATTAGATGCGATTGCCGCAGCGGTATTAGGCGGAACCAGTTTAACCGGTGGTGTCGGAACGATGATTGGAACATTGGTTGGCGCTTTAATCATCGGTATATTGAATAACGGAATGAATATGATGTCAGTCCCATATTTTTACCAATTGATTGTGAAAGGTATTGTTATTTTAGTTGCAGTTTGGCTAGATGTGCGTGCAAAAAAGAAAAGGAGTAAAGCATAATGCGAAAAATATTAACAATTGGTGAAATCTTAGTCGAGATTGTCGCAACAACCAAAGGCAATGGTTTTTTAGAAGCTCAGCCTCTTATCGGACCTTTTCCTTCAGGCGCACCCGCTATTTTTATTGATCAAGTCGGGAAACTCAAAACGCCCTGCGCAATTATTTCTCGTGTCGGGAATGATGATTTTGGTCAGCTAAATCTGAATAGGTTAATGGCTGATCAAGTTGATATTTCCGGCATCTCGATTGCTGAAGGTGAAGCGACCGGCAGTGCCTTTGTGCGTTATCAGACAAATGGCGATCGTAAATTCGTTTTTAATATTGCACACAGTGCATGCGGGAAATTAGAAGATAATCCCAATATTGAGGTATTATTAACCCAATGTGATCATTTACACTTGATGGGAACCGCTCTTTCCTCTCCGGGTTTAAAAAACATGGCATTACGTGCTGTTCAGGTAATTAAAGCTCGCGGTGGCACGCTATCATTCGATCCTAATTTAAGAGCTGAAATCATGACACCGGAGCTATGTTCCGACCTAAAAATGATTTTACGACAAACTGATCTTTTTTTGCCCTCCGGTGACGAACTGTTTTTATTTACCGAAGCCAAAGAAGAACAAGCGGCAATTAATGAATTATTTGCATTGGGAATTCAAGAGATCGTTTTAAAACGTGGCAATCAGGGAGCAACATATTTTACGAAAGAGCAACAAATAAATATACGACCGCATCATGTTGATGAGTTGGATCCAACCGGTGCCGGCGATAGTTTTGGCGGTGCATTTGTCAGTTTTTGGATTAACGGTTATTCTGCAGCTGAAGCGCTTCGTTATGCAAATGCTGCTGGCGCAAGAGCGGTAACACAGCTTGGACCGATGGAAGGAACATCAACACAATTAGAGCTAGACCAGTTTTTAGCCCAATAAACAGCGAGAAGATTAATGGATAAAAAAAAGATGATCCCAAGCGTGCAAACTATGCAACAACTTGCTGATTATGTTGGACTTTCTCGTCAAACATTGTCTAAATATTTTAATGATCCGCAACAAATTGGTGAAAAAACCCGTAATCACATTCAACTTGCCGTCGAAGAAACCGGATTTCGCCCCAATTTATTTGCCAGCAATCTTAAACGAAATAAAAGCAGAGTGATTGGTATTATTGTTCCAAGTATTACGGATCCTTTTTACATGCTGTTAGTATCACGTATATCGGAAATAGCAGAAAAATTAGGATATTTCACTTTTACACTACCTTCCAACGGTAAATTAACGCTTGAGGCTGATGCGGTTGCACGCTTGCAATCGATGAATGTTGCCGGTGTTCTAGTGGTTCCATTAGGTAAAGATGCTGTACAACCTAAATTGCGTCGAATCGAAGAAAATCTACCAATGATATATCTTGATTCACCACCGTCACACCCTGCCCCTTTTATAGGTACCGATAATAAACAAGGGATCACATTATTAGTCGATTACCTTTGCCAAAAAGGAACACCACCTGCGTTTTTAGCAATGCCAGAAATTAACCAAAATTCCAAAACCCGTCTCAATGCCTATCAAGATGCGATGGCAAAAAACCGAGAAATACCGCTAATTCTGCAATCGGACGGCAGAGTAGATTGGCAATTTGAAACCTACGGCTACCAACAAACAGCTTCTTGGCTGGAACATAAGCCAAAACATAATGCGCTGTTGTGTGCCAATGACCGGCTTGCCTACGGTGCTTTTTTAGCCGCCTGGGAAGCCAAAATACCGGTTGGAATCAATGAAGAAGAACTGCGTATAGCAGGACATGATGATCACCCCCTTGCAGCTTATACTTGTCCACCGTTGACGACGGCAGCCCAAAATTACGATATGCTTGCAGAATCGGCAATCACCATGTTGATAAATCATATGACAAAAGGCAACACAACTACAAATCCGCAATTGATTCCAATGACATTAGTAATCAGGCAATCCGCATAATAAAATTTAATTATAACGTATTGTGTAAACCAAGGTAGTCTTCGAAATGAATCCGAATACCCCAAAAGAAAATATTCCACTATTATCCGACTATCCCTTTGATATGGACTTAGTCGCTGGGCGTACATTGATTGAAAAAGATAATTACCTTGATTACATTATCAATCGTCCACAGGGTATGAAAGGCTACATTATCAATTTAACTACTAGAGGCCGAGGGGCTATATTTGATGGAGAAAAAACCTTTTTGGCAGACAAGGGCGATTTGCTGCTGTTTTCTCCACAGACAATACATCATTACTGCCGAGAACCTGCGTATTATTCGTGGTATCACCAATGGATTTATTTTAGACCTAGAACATTTTGGATAGACTGGCTCCGGTGGTCGTCAACGGAAAATGGGATTGGGCGTTTGAGTATTCAAGACAAAGAAGAATATCAAGCTATTTTGGACTTATTCGTTAAAATTGAAAATCTATCCAAAGCAAACGATATTTTTGCCAAAGATACAACAATGTGTTTTCTAGAATTATTATTGATTAAATGTGCCAAATTTGATCCAAAAAATTTAGAGCATAAATCACATAATTCGTTGGATCTCAGAATTGATACGGTATGCAATTTGATTTTAAACGATTTACAACAAAACCATAAAATTGACTATTTTGCCAAGAAAGTTAATCTATCAACCTCAAGACTAACACATTTATTTTCGGAACAATTAGGCATGAGCCTTACGCAATGGCGTGATAATCAAAGAATGGAAAATGCCAAGAAATTACTCTATACCTCAGATATCTCGATTATGAGTATCGCCAAACAATTAGGATTTGATGACCAATTTTATTTTTCAAAAGTATTTAAAAAATACTGTGGCACTAGCCCTTCGCGCTTTCGCCACTCCAGATAATCACCGGCAAGTGACCTACATCACAAAAAAAATCTTTCTGCCAAATAATCTATATAAATAGCCAAATTTTACATATAAATCCCTCTAATTCTAGCCTATTATTCCTACAGACTAAAAATACAACATATTGCAATGATTTTATCAGATTAAAATCAATATGTTATCCTATTTTTTAGTCATGTGCATTGATAGAGATGTAATATACCATTAGCAAAAATACCCATATTCATAATATAACGAGGTGAATAATGAAAAAGCTGACCATGAAAAATCTATTCTTAACAGGGCTGTTAAGCATGACGGTTCTTGCACCTAATGTAATGGCAAAAGAGGTTGAAATAGTCAATATTTCCAAAATAGCGGGTATGCCGTGGTTCAATCGTATGGCTGAAGGCGTTGAACAAGCAGGAAAAGATTTTGGCGTAAATGCTTATCAAGTAGGCCCCTCCAGTACAGATGCACCACAGCAGGTAAAATTAATCGAAGACTTGATTGCTAAAAAAGTCGATTCAATTTCCATTGTACCGAATGATGCCAACGTTCTAGAACCGGTACTCAAAAAAGCCAAAGAGCAAGGAATCGTTGTACTAACGCATGAATCCGTCGGGCAACCAAGTGCGGATTGGGATATTGAAATCATTGATAATGCACAATTTGCAGCTGACAACGTAGAAGAGGTAGCAAAAGTGATGGGAGGTAAAGGCGGATATGTAATTTATGTCGGAGGCTTGACCGTACCACAGCATAACCTTTGGGCCGATCTCTTTGTAAAATACCAAAAAGAACATTATCCAGAGATGTTTGAAGTAACAACTCGTATGCCGGTAGCGGAAAATATTGATGATGCGCGCCGTACTACACTGGATTTAATGAAAGCGCACCCTGATTTGAAAACAGTGGTTTCTTTTGGTTCACAAGGTCCGATCGGAGCAGGGCTGGCAGTCAGAGAAAAACGTATGAAAGATAAATTCTTTGTCTTTGGTATGATGATTCCTTCGCAAGCCGCCTCTCTGATTAAAAGTGGCAATATCACGATGGGAATTACTTATGATCCAGCTTCAGGCGGTTATGCTTTAGCCGCAGTTGCTGCCAAATTATTAAAAGGTGAAGACATTACTCAGGGGTTTGAAATTCCAAATGTAGGAAAAGCAAACGTAAATAAAGAGAATCGTCTGATTCAGTTCCATAAAGTTTTAAAAGTCACAAAAGAAAATATTGATAGCCTTTATTAATTCTTCTAAAAATGTATGGATTCCCGCTATATAAAAAGGGAATCCATCATATCCTGCTGATCAATCTTCATAGTAAAGGTGGTTATTATGACTTTTATTACCATGGAAAATATTTCCAAAACCTTTTATGGTGTGAAAGCATTGAATAATGTCGCATTAACCTTGAATCAAGGTGAAGTACTTTGCTTAGCCGGGCAAAACGGCTGTGGCAAATCAACATTAATTAAGATCTTATCCGGCGTTTATCAACCGGATAAAAATGCAAGAATAACAATAGACTCTGATCAATATGACAAGCTAACACCCAAAGAGTCGATCAAAAAAGGCATTCAGGTAATTTATCAAGATCTTTCGCTATTTCCTAATCTAACTGTGGCTGAAAATATTGCAATTAATTTACATCATGATCACTTTTTATCAAGTAAAAAAAATATTTATGCTATTGCAGATAATACATTAAAAAATATCAACGCCAACTTAACGTTAGATGCTTTGGTAGAAACACTTTCGGTTGCCCAACAACAATTAGTTGCTATATGTCGTGCCCTAGCTCAAGACGCACGCTTGATTATTATGGATGAACCAACCGCTTCTTTAACCGTACAAGAAGTTCAATCATTACTCAAAATTGTTCAACAACTTAAAAATACGGGAATTAGCATCATTTTCGTTAGTCATAAACTAAACGAAGTTATTAAGGTTTCAGATCAGGTACTGGTGCTCAAAGACGGAAATTTAGTCGGTAGCTATCCGATCTCTGAAATTAATGAAAAAAGGCTAGCTTACTTAATGACCGGTATAGAGTTTCATTACGAAAGATTATTACCTGTTGCTGATTCGAAACCTCTTCTGACAGTTAATAAATTATCTAAGGAAAACCAATATCAGGATATTTCTTTTTCTCTACAAAAAGGAGAAGTGATTTCAATAATCGGCTTGTTAGGCTCCGGTAGAACAGAACTCTGTTTAAGCTTATTTGGAGTAAGTTCACCAGATAGTGGGGATATTATTTTAAACAACCGAAAAGTGATATTTAAAAGTAATCGTGATGCAATTTCTGCCGGTATCGGGTATGTATCAGAGGATAGAATGGCAACTGGCCTGGTAATGAACTCGTCAATCAAAGACAATATTATTTCGACGATCTTCAATAAAATCACCTCCAAATTCGGTTTGATTAATGAAAAACATGTTTTATCTTATAGTAATCATTTGATTCAGCAGTTAAAAATAAAATCATCCAATTCAGATCTTCCGGTAAATACACTGTCGGGCGGTAACGCACAACGGGTGTCAATCGCTAAATGGCTAGCAATCAAACCGGATTTATTGATTTTAGATGAACCGACAATTGGCGTTGATATTGCCAATAAAGAAGGAATATTCAATATTATAAAATCCCTTTCCATACAAGGTATTTCAGTTATTTTTATTACGGATGAAGTTGAAGAGGCTTACTATAATAGTCACCGAATTTTTGTGATGAAATCCGGAAAAATAAGTCATGAGTTTATCGCCAAAGAAACAAGTGAGAGCGAAATCTTGGAGGCAATCAATGAAAAATAAATCTATTTCACAGAATTTCTTTTTGATTGTAACGATCTTAACAATATCTATTTATTTATCACTCAAAACAGATGACTTTCTGACGATAGAAAATCTTTATGATGTAGTCAATAGTTATTCCATGCTGGCTATTTTAGCTTGTGGGTTATTTATCGTACTCATTTCAGGTGGGATTGATATTTCGTTTCCGGCAATTACAATCATTTCGCAATATATTATGGTTTCATTTATCATGAAACATGATGCAAATTATTTAGTTGTTTTTCTGATTTCAATTACTTCTGGAGTTTCCTTAGGATTAATTAATGCAGTAATCGTGAATAAACTGAAAGTACCTTCTATCATTATCACTATTTCAACATTGAATATATTTTATGGTTTGTTACTTTACATCACTAAAGGAACTTGGTTATACGACTACCCCGCATGGTTTCAACAAGAAATTATTATCTTTAAAGCAACAACAGCAGACGGTTTCGAATATGGACTTTCATTTCAATTTATTTTATTACTGGCTGTGATTTTGCTAACCGGATTGATAATGAATAAAACCAGTGTTGGAAGAAAAATTTATGCCTTGGGGGGTAATGCAGAAGCGGCATCACGGATTGGATTCAGTTTATTAAAGTTACATCTTTTTGTATATGGTTATATGGGATTTGTTGCCGGTATTGCTGGTATCGTACAGTCATATACCGTACAAACGGTCGCACCCGATTCACTATTAGGTTATGAATTAACAGTACTGGCGGCAGTTGTACTGGGCGGAACCAGTTTAATTGGTGGTAAAGGAACTCTGTTAGGCACCATAATGGGAGTTATTTTACTTGCCATAATTCAAAATGGATTGAATCTTTTAGGTATCTCATCATACTGGCAAACCGTAGTAACAGGCTTAATTATTGTCTTCAGTGTCAGTATGACTGCATGGAGCCAACGGAAGAAAATAGGAGTATAGCCGTTATGAATAAATTTAATGACAGTTCTTTTAGATATTTGATGATATTATTAATTATAATAATACTTTCATTTAGCTTTTTTATTCCTGATATTTTTTGGTCACTCAATAATTTCCAATCAATAGCATCACAAATCCCTATTCTTGGTGTTCTAACACTGGCAATGGCGATCACCATGCTGACAGGTGGAATCAATTTATCCATTATTGCCACAATGAATTCCTGCTCACTAGTTATGGCATTTTACCTTATACATTATCCTACATCTGTTTTTATCGCTATTTTATTAGGCTTAATTACAGCAATCATAATCGGATTAGTAAACGGATTATTAATCGCTATCGTCAGGGTATCACCAATTCTTGCAACACTGGGAACAATGACATTACTGAATGGTTTAAATGTATTACTATCCAAAGGTTCTGCAGTTTCTAACTTTTCCGATCATATTTTAATTCTAAATAGCGGTGTTTGGTTTAGCATTCCAATTCCACTAATTATTTTTCTCTTTTTATCTATCATGTTATGGATTATTTTTGATAAAACCACGTTGGGGAAATCGATCTATTTTATCGGAAATAATGAACGTGCAACCTATTTCTCAGGCATCAACACACAAAAAGTTATTGTGCTAGTTTATATTATTTCTTCTATACTTTGTGTTGCTGCTGCACTCTTAATGATGTCAAAACTTAACTCTGCCAAAGCATCTTACGGCGATTCTTATTTATTGACAGCTATTCTGGCAGCCGTATTGGGAGGTGTAAATCCTGATGGTGGTAAAGGAAAATTAATAGGTATTTTGGCTGCTCTAATTTTGTTACAAACATTAGAAAGCGGTTTAAATATTATTGGATTAAGTAGTTACATTACAATGGCACTCTGGGGTGCATTATTAATTGTATTTATTTTCTTACAGAAATATCAATTTAACTTTTTTACCAAAAGAAAATAGTTATAGAGGGGCATTATTATGTCAGAACAATTTGTTATTGGTTTAGACTTTGGCAGTGATTCTGTGCGTTCGTTGTTAGTCAACTGTCAAAGTGGAGAGGAAGTTGCAACGTATGTCAGTAACTATCCTCGATGGAAGAAAGAACTTTATTGTGATTCGGACAATAACCAATTCCGCCATCATCCTTTAGATTATATTGAATCAATGACAGAAGCTATTTGTCAAATCACACAAAATATTGATGAAAAGATCCGGCAAAATATCGTTGGAATTGGGATTGACGCAACGGGCTCAACTCCGGCACCAATCGATGCGGAAGGAAACATTTTGGCATTAAATGAGTCGTTTAAAGATAACCCAAACGCAATGTTTATTTTATGGAAAGATCATACTGCCACCAAAGAAGCAGAATATATTACCGAGCTGTGCCATAGTGGAAAATATCCCGATTATACTAAATATATCGGCGGCACTTACTCTGCTGAATGGTTCTGGGCAAAAATTACCCATATACAATCTACTGATGAAGCAGTAAGACAACATGCCGTGAATTGGGTTGAATTATGCGATTGGGTGCCCGCACTTTTATCCGGTACTACTCATCCAGGCTTACTAAAAAGAGGACGTTGCACTGCCGGACATAAAAGCTTGTGGCATCCAGACTGGAACGGTTTACCCTCAAAAGCATTTTTAACCGCACTTCATCCATCAATCACAGAAAATTTACAAACTCCACTATTTACTGAAACCCAAACCGCTGACGTGGCTGTCGGAACTATTACTTCCGAATGGGCGAAAAAGTTAAACTTACCTAGAAATGTGATTATTTCTGGTGGCGCATTGGATTGCCATATGGGTACTGTCGGCGCTGGAGCTTCTAAAAATACCTTAGTTAAAGTTATTGGTACATCAACCTGTGATGTGCTAATCACAGACTATGAAACGGTAAATAAACGCTCTATTGAGGGAATATGCGGACAAGTTGATGGTAGCGTGATTCCAAATGCCATAGGATTAGAAGCGGGACAATCAGCTTTTGGCGATATTTATGCTTGGTTTGCAAGGGTACTAAGCTGGCCTTTAGAACATTTAAAACAGCAACAACCACAGTTACAATCAGAAATTGAGGATTTCAGGCAAAAATTATTAGTCACCCTTGCAGAGGAGTGGGATAAAAATCCTCGATTGGAACATTTACCGTTAACACTCGACTGGTTTAACGGCAGAAGGACGCCGTTTGCCAATCAAAAATTAAAAGGCGTTATTTCCGGCATCAGCTTAGGAACCGATGCCAGTTCAATTTTCGGCTCATTGATTGTTGCGACAGCCTGCGGTTCCAGAATGATTATGGAATGCCTCAGTTCACAGCAAGTACCGGTAGAAAAAATTATTGCATTGGGCGGAATCGCAAGAAAATCATCGGTCGTGATGCAAACTTGTGCCGATGTAATGGAAAAACCTATTCAAATTGTAAAATCCGATCAATGTTGTGCATTAGGTGCCGCTATTTTTGCGGCGGTTGCAGCAGAGGTTTTCGCCACAGTTGAATTAGCACAAGGGGCTATGGCAAGCAAAATGGAAAAAACCTATTATCCTAATGAAAACAGAAGTCAGCAGTATAATGCACTATACCAACAGTATAGAGAATGGGCAGAAGCCGCAGAGCCATTATATAACAAATTTTTTCCTAATCATTTCTGACTACTTATAGGACGGTATCAAGCTTAGAAAAGGATAGTCTAAATGACATATCCTTTTCTTTCATTTAGACAAAAACATACCAATCCCCCTCAATTCCCCCTATAATCAAACATGCCCGATTTGACCGTTTTGACAATGAGAAATTCATCATGAAAGAGAGAGAACGCTTTATTCTGGAACAGATTAACAAGCTGGGGAAAGTCGATGTGAATATCTTGGCACTGGATTTGGCGGTGTCGCTGGAAACCATTCGGCGCGATTTGACCAAGCTGGATCGCAAAGGGTTGTTGCACCGCACTCATGGCGGTGCGGTCGGGTTGAAAGCCAAAGATGTGGGGCATTCGTTTCAAGCTCGGCAAAAAAACAATTCGGATGCCAAACGTCTGATTGCTGAAAGTGCGGTCGAGTATGTGTTCGAGGGAGCGGTAATTGGCTTAGACGCCAGCACCACCAGTTGGTTTTTCGCACAGGCAATGCCCGATATACCGTGCACCGTGGTGACTAACGCCATGCATAATATCAATGCGTTATCTGGCAAATCCAACATCAAAACCATTGCTACCGGCGGCGTTTACTCTGCGAAATACGATGCGTTTTACGGGCCGTTATCGGAACAATTATTGCAGCGTTTGCACATCGACATCGGGATTTTTTCTTGTATCGGTGTCGATGAAGGCGGTTCGGTATGGGAATCAAATGAGTTAAATGCCTCAATCAAACGTAAAATTATGGCAGCGTCCGAACAAAAATTTTTGCTGGTTGATAACAGTAAACTGGGGCGTAAGAGCCTAATGAAGATTTGCGATCTGTCGCAAATCGATATTTTGTTTTGCGATCAACTGCCGAATGGTGAATTGAAACGTTATTGCGATCAGCAAAATTTATTAATCATCACCACTTAAAAAATGCCCGATTTGCCCGAATTTATTTTAATTAAAATTGTTCGGGCAATCAAAACCGCACTTTTCTCTCTTTTTTATGCTGTTTTCGTGATTGAGCTCACAACAATGCACCTTGTTTAAACAAAATCCTTTTCTCGATCAATCGCTAGCTCGAAGATAGTTTTCAGAAAGCCATTTTCAAACTGAAATTTACTTCATTAGTGATGGATTAAAAGAGGAACAATACAATGAGCATAGCAAAATCCCAACCGATCAGAATTGGTATTCGCCCGACAATTGACGGACGTCGTTTAGGCGTGCGTGAGTCACTGGAAGATCAAACCATGGCAATGGCGCAATCCGTTGCGAAATTATTAACGGCTGAAATTCGCCATCCGAATGGCGATTTTGTCGAATGTGTGATTGCTGACAGTTGCATTGGCGGTGTTGCTGAAGCGGCTGCCTGTACGGAAAAATTCAAGCTGAATAATGTCGGCGTGGTGCTCACGGTGACACCTTGCTGGTGCTACGGTTCGGAAACCATTGATATGGATCCGCATATGCCAAAAGCGATTTGGGGCTTTAACGGCACTGAACGTCCGGGTGCGGTCTATCTGGCTGCCGCATTGGCTGGTCATTCGCAATTGGGTCTGCCAGCATTTTCAATTTATGGCACCGAAGTGCAGGAATCCAGTGATACCTCTATTCCGCCGGATGTACAAGAAAAACTGTTGCGCTTTGCCCGTGCCGGTTTAACTGTTGCCAATATCCGTGGCAAATCTTATCTTTCAATTGGTTCGGTTTCCATGGGCATTGCCGGTTCAATCGTCAATCAAACCTTCTTCCAAGAATATTTGGGTATGCGTAACGAATATGTTGATATGACCGAGATTAAACGTCGCTTAGATCGCTATATTTATGATCAAGCGGAAGTCGATCTGGCGCTGACTTGGGTGAAAGAATATTGCAAGGAAGGCATCGATGTGAATGCACCGGAAAACCAAAAAACGGCGGAGCAACGTGCTGAGCTTTGGGAAAATGTAGTGAAAATGGCGATTATCACCCGTGATCTGATGGTAGGTAATCCAAAATTGGCTGAGCTGAATTACGGGGAAGAGGCGTTGGGACACAATGCGATTGCGGCCGGTTTCCAAGGGCAACGCCAATGGACCGATCACCTGCCGAACGGCGATTTTATGGAAGCCATTCTCAATTCTACCTACGATTGGAGCGGCGTGCGCCCACCCTATATTTTGGCAACGGAAAATGACTCACTCAATGCCGTTTGTATGTTGTTTGGCAATCAATTGACCGGACAGGCGCAGGTATTTGCCGATGTGCGGACATATTGGAGCGAAGATGCGGTGGAACGTGTCACCGGTTTCCGTCCGGAGAGCGGTTTTATCCACTTGATCAATTCCGGCTCCGCGGCGTTGGACGGCACCGGACAGCATCAAGATCAAAACGGTCAACCGGTGATTAAACCGGTGTGGCAAGTCACCGAAGCTGACGGCAAACGTTGTCTGGAAAACACCCGTTGGTGTCCGGCAGTACATGAATATTTCCGTGGCGGCGGTTACTCTTCACAATATTTAACTCGTGGCGGCATGCCGTTCACCATGACCCGTATCAATATTATCAAAGGAATCGGACCGGTATTGCAAATCGCTGAAGGCTGGTCGATTGATCTGCCGCCGGAAGTACACGATATTCTGAACAAACGCACCAACGAAACCTGGCCAACCACCTGGTTTGTGCCGCGCCTGACCGGCAAAGGCGCATTCAGCGATGTGTATTCGGTGATGGCAAATTGGGGCGCCAACCACTGTGTGGCTACCTTTGGTCATGTCGGCGCCGACTTTATCACCTTGGCTTCTATGCTGCGGATTCCGGTGTGTATGCATAATGTGGAAGAGAAACATATTTTCCGCCCAAGCACTTGGAATGCCTTTGGTATGGATAAAGAAGGTCAAGATTACCGAGCTTGCGAGAATTTCGGACCACTCTATCGTTAAAAGATTCACCAAATAGCATGCAATAAAACTATGCCATAACACAAAGTGCGGTCACAGTAGAAAACCTATTCTGCCCTGACCGCACTTGGGGAAACTTTATGCCTATTGTACTGATTTTCGACTGTGGTGCGACCAATACCCGCACGATTGCGCTAAATGAAAAAGGGCAGATTTTAGCCGCACACCACATCGCCAGCAATACCAAAGTCGGCGCCGAGTCGACCGATTACCATATTTGGGATTTTGCTGAAATTTGCGATAAGTTATCTGAGTGTGCTCGCCATGTGGTGGTGCAACTAACCCATAAACATCATGATATTCAAGAGATTATCGGCATTTCCGTCACCACTTTTGGCGTGGACGGGGCGCCGTTTGACCGTGACGGCAAGCAGATTTATCCGATCATTTCGTGGAAATGCCCACGCACCCTGCCAATTATGCAAAATATCAGTAACTATTTTGAGGTTGAAAAACTTTATACCTGCAACGGCATCGGTTTGTACAGCTTCAACACCCTGTTCAAACTGCTGTGGCTGAAAGAGAACCAAACGAAAATTTATCAACAAATGGACAAATTTGTGTTTATCTCCTCGATGTTGACCCACTGGTTAACCGGCGTTTTCAGCACCGACAAAACCATGGCCGGCACCTCTATGTTAACCAATTTACAAAGTGGCACTTGGGATCCCAGTATTTTGTCGGTATTGGATTTAACCGAGCACCATTTTCCGCCCATCGTCGAAGCCGGCACACCAATCGGTGAATTGCAAGCCGATGTCGCCCATCAAATGGGCTTGCCTGCCGGCATTCCGGTGATCTCCTGCGGCCATGATACCCAATTTGCGATTTTCGGTTCCGGCGCTAAGCCAAATCAGCCGGTGTTAAGCTCCGGTACTTGGGAAATTTTGATGGCACGCACTGCTAAAGTCGAACCGCACTTTGACTTAATTCATCACGGTTTAACCACCGAATTTGATGCCAAAACCGGCTACTACACTCCCGGTGTGCAATGGCTCGGTTCTGGTGTATTGGAATGGGTCGGCAAATTGTTCTACCGCGAGGTGTATGAGACGCCACATTACTACCCAACCATGATCAGCGACGCCGAAGCCGTGCCGCTAGGCGCAAACGGCGTAGAATGGCACGGCAATTTCAACAATGCCGAAACATTTGTTCAACACGGCAAAATCGCAGGGCTTTCATTGCATTCGCAGCGAGCCGAAATTTATCGTGCTGCCTTGGAATATATGGCCTATCAACTAAAACACGGCTTAGCCACATTGGAACAAGTCAGCCACTTTCAGGCCGAACGTCTGATTTGCGTTGGCGGCGGCTCGAAAAACCGTTTGTGGAACCAGATCCGTGCCGATGTCTTGGGCATACCGATCGAAATTGTGGATGTGGCTGAAGCCACGGTCTTAGGCGCAGCGATGTTCACCTTTGCCGGCGCACAATATTACCAAAATGCCGACGTTGCTCAACAGCAAATGCAGCTGCAGCGCAAGACGATTCAGCCCTCTGCCGACAGCCCAGCTTATCAACAATGGTTGGCCAACTACATTCAACACGGAGCAAACCCATGTTAAAAGGAATTCATCCGGCAATTTCGCCGACACTGTTAAAAATTTTAGCTGAAATGGGGCACGGCGATGAAATCGTGTTTGCCGATGCCCATTTTCCGGCGCACCAACTGCACTCACAAGTGGTACGCGCCGACGGTATCAAGATTGACGTACTGCTAAGTGCGATTACGCCACTATTCGAATTAGATCAATACGTTGCCAGCCCATTGATTATGATGGCTGCCGTCGAAGGCGACAGTCTCGACCCCACGGTTGCTGCCCGCTATTTAGCCGCAATTCAACCCAATATCACACCATTGCCCAGCATTGAACAGATTGATCGTTTTGCCTTTTACCAACGTGCGCAACAAGCCTATGCGGTTGTCGTCAGCGGTGAATTGGCAAAATACGGCAATATTATTTTGAAAAAAGGGGTTACGCCAGTCGTAGCCTAAACATTGTTTAAAGGACAGCAACATGAACAGACAAGCACTTTCCCGAGAAATTATTGATACCTGCCTGGAAATGACCCACTTAGGGTTAAACCAAGGCACAGCCGGCAATGTCAGCGCACGTTATAACGGCGGCATGCTGATCACACCCAGCGGCATGCCTTATGAGCAGATGAATGAAGACTGCATCGTGTTTGTTGATGGTGACGGTCACTATGAAGCCGGCAAATTGCCGTCCAGCGAATGGCGTTTTCACCATGCGGTGTATCAAGCCCGCCCAGATTTAGATGCTGTAGTACATAACCATGCGATCCACTGCTCAGCGGTCTCGATTTTGGGCAAAGCAATTCCGGCGATTCACTACATGGTCGCCGTCGGCGGCACCGACCATATTCCGTGCGTCCCCTATGCCACTTTCGGCACCTCAAAACTGGCGGAATATGTACAGCAAGGCATTCAGCAGAGCAAAGCGATTTTATTACAGCACCATGGCTTGATCGCTGCCGAAAAAAATCTGCGAAAAGCACTATGGCTGGCGCATGAAGTGGAAGTGTTGGCAACCTGGTACATTCAGCTATTGGCCATCACCGACGATGTGCCGGTGCTATCGCCGCAAGAGATCCAAGTGGTTCTGGGCAAATTCAGCACCTATGGTTTAAGAATCGAGGATTAATAACTTGTTAGCAGGAGTGTGACATGGCGACTCAATCTCAAGCAGTGCCGCTGCTTTCCATGACCAATATCAGTAAATCATTTGGCACGGTGCATGCCTTAAAAGACGTACATTTAGAGCTGCGCAAAGGCGAAGTACACGCCTTGATGGGTGAAAATGGTGCCGGCAAATCGACCTTGATGAAATGCCTGATCGGGGTGTATCACCCCGAAGTCGGCGATATTGTGTATAAAGGCGAAAAAGTGCGGTATTCCTCGGTGTTAGAAGCGCAAAAAAACGGTATCAGCATGATCTTTCAAGAGCTGAATCTGATACCGCACTTGACCGTTGCCGAAAATATCTTCTTTGCGCGAGAACCGCTGAAACACGGTTTAATTGATCAACGCAAAATGAATGTGGATGCAGCGCAGCTGCTGTCGATGTTTGACATTGATGTCGCCCCGACCGATATCGTCCACACGCTATCGGTTGCCAAGCAGCAAATGGTGGAAATCGCCAAAGCACTCTCCTTTGATGTGGAAGTGTTGATCATGGACGAGCCAACCTCCGCCCTGACTGAAAAAGAGATCGACAAACTGTTTGAGCTAGTGCACCGCTTGAAAGCCAAAGGGGTTTGCATTGTCTATATTTCGCATCGCATGGAGGAACTAAAACGGATTTGCGACCATATTACGATTTTCCGTGACGGCACTTATGTCTCCAACCACCGTTTTAGCGATATCACGATGGATCAGATCATCACCAAAATGGTCGGACGCTCACTAGATAACCACTTTCCGCCCAAAACGGCGGTTGTCGAAGATGAGATTATTTTGTCGGTGATGAATGCCGAACGTGTCGGGGTGTTCAAACCGCTGAATTTCGATTTGCGCCGTGGCGAGATTTTAGGGATCACCGGACTGGTCGGTGCCAAACGCACCGAACTGGCTCGCTCGATTTTCGGTGCCGATCCGCTGGATAAAGGTGAGATTTATGTGCACCACAAAAAAGTCTCGATCAAAAATCCATCAGATTCAATTAAAGCTGGCATCGCTTACCTGTCCGAAGACCGTAAGTTAAACGGGGTTGCAGTGCGAATGTGCATTCGTGAAAACATCACGATGGCATCGATGGATAAAGTCAGCAGCAACTTGGGGATCATCTCCACCGATGCCGAAGTCAAAGCCTCGAAAACCTTCGTCGATAAAATGGAGATCAAAACCCCGACCGTCGAGCAGCTGGTCAACAACCTGAGTGGCGGCAATCAGCAAAAAGTGGTGATCGGTAAATGGCTGTTCCGTGATGCCACCGTGATGATTTTTGATGAGCCGACCCGCGGCATCGACGTTGGTGCCAAATATGCCATTTATCAACTACTGGATGAGTTGGCAGCCAACGGAGTCGGCATTATTGTGATCTCCTCCGAATTGCCGGAAGTGCTTGGCGTATCAGACCGCATCATCATCATGCGTGAAGGACAGATGACTGGCATGTTGGAAACCAAATCGACCAATCAAGAAGAGATTATGCAATACGCTACCGGCGTGAAAAATATGTTTGCAAGAGAATATGCAGCCTACAACTATGCTTCCTAAAACAAGAGGTAATGTGATGAATGACAAACAAAAAGATATGTTGAGAAAATTAGCGTCTTTGGCAGGATTATTGCTGTTGATCCTCGCCTTTACCATCAGCAACGACTACTTTTTTACGCTCAACAACATAATGACCATTGGCTTGCAAACCTCCACTATTGCGCTAATCGGGATTGGGGCCACCTGTGTGATCCTGACCGGAGGAATTGATTTAAGCACCGGCTCGGTGGTCGCCCTTTCCGGCGTGGCAGCAGCGATGTTCGTCAACGGTGGATTGCCGGTGCCGATCGGCATGATCGCTGGTATTTTGGTTGGCGGTATCTGCGGTTATGCCAATGGCATTATGGTCACCAAAATGAAATTACCACCATTTATCGCCACCTTGGGTATGATGATGGTGGCGCGTGGCGTCGCACTGTATGTCACCAATGCTGCTCCGGTGTCCGGTATGCCAGAATCATTCTCTTACCTCGGCAACGGTGCACTGTTCCGCATCGTTGAAGAAGGCGCAAACGGCTTGCCACTAGTCAAATTTCCCGGCATTCCGTATCCGGTGATTATCATGATTGTCATTGCGTTGATGTTTACCTTCGCCTTAAACAAACTGCGGGTCGGACGCTATATTTATGCCATCGGCTCCAACGAAGAAGCCGCTCGCCTTTCCGGCATCAAAACCAATCAAGTGAAAAACTACGCTTATATCGCCAGTGGACTGCTGTCCGGTTTGGCGGGCGTGATTTTGGCCTCTCGTTTGGTGACGGCACAGCCAAACGGCGGTGTGGCTTATGAGTTAGACGCAATCGCCAGTGCGGTTGTCGGTGGAACCTCATTAATGGGCGGGGTCGGCACCATTCCCGGCACATTAATCGGTTCCTTTATTATCGGGGTGTTGCGTAACGGTTTGAACATGAACGGTGTTTCAGCCTTTATCCAACAGATCATTATCGGTCTGGTGATCATTGTCACGGTATCAATCGATCAGTTAAGACAGAGTAAAAAGAAATAAGCGGTCTAAGATTTAATGTTGTAACACACAATTAACCCTCAAAACCTATCCTAAAACAAGGAGCACAACTATGAAAAAATACGCACTCGCAGCAATCGCAACACTCGTTGGCTTTTCGGCTTTGATCAGCTCACCGGTGATGGCAAAATCAAACGAAATCGCGGTTATCGTGAAAACCGCCAATGCCAATTTCTGGCAAAATGTGAATAAAGGCGCTGTCGAAGCCGGCAAAGACATCGGTGGCCAATACAACATCTCATTCCAAGGCCCACAAGCCGAAACCGCCATTGATGAACAAGTCAATATGGTCAACAATGCCGTCAATCGCGGCGTTGCGGGCATTGTGTTGGCAGCTTCGGATCCAGACGCATTGGTTCCGGCGGTTAAAGGCGCTTTTGAAAGAGGCATTCCGGTGGTGATGATCGATTCTGGCATCAACAGCGACGGCAAATATTACCAATCCTTCTTGGCGACCGATAATCGTGCCGCCGGAAAATTGGCTGCGGAAAAACTGCTGGAGAAAAACGGCACTAAAGGCAAAGTGGCGGTGATGTCGTTCACACCAGGCGCAGCCAGTGCGATTGAACGTACCGGTGGTTTTGTGGACAGAATTAAACAAAATGCAGATATCACCATGGTCGGTCCTTTCTACTCTCAATCCGATATGGTGACCGCACTTAACCAAACCATCGACGTATTGACCTCCCACCCGGATTTAACTGCAATCTTCGGTGCCAATGAACCGACCGCCGTCGGCATGGCGCGCGCAATTAAAGAACGTGGCTACGCCGGAAAATTGGTAGCAGTCGGCTTTGACGGCAACCAAGATCTGCAAAACTTTGTGCGTGACGGTACCTTAGAAGGCATCGTGGTGCAATCCTCCTATCAAATGGGTTACAAAGGCGTAACCGCCATTAAAGACGTCATCGACGGCAAGACTATTGAAAAATTCATCGACACCGGTGTGGTTTTCGTCACCAAAGACAACATTGATTCCGACGAAGCCAAAGGCGTATTGTACTAATTTCTATCATAAATCCTGCTTCAGTACTCTTTATATTATCGAGGAATTTGATAGATAATTGCAGGGGCGGATTATATATCCGCCCTAGACTGATCGGTATTCGTTTTAGTTTAATACAATAGTAAATCGGACTAAGATGAAAGCGAATTCCACACCAAATGCCAACCGGGCGCCAACTCTGCCGCTCGTTCACAAGCCAAGACTAATGAGTTTTCTCTAGCAATCCCTTTTCCAGCGATATCAAAGGCGGTTCCATGATCAACCGACACCCTAACGATCGGTAATCCTGCGGTAATATTAACACCGTCATCACCATATACCGCTTTAAAAGGTGCGTGTCCCTGATCGTGATAACAGGCAATTACTATATCCCATTTCCCTCGAACCGCCTGCGGAATTAAAGCATCCGCAGGAAGCGGGCCTTGAATATTAATGCCTTGCCGCTGCGCAAGTTGAATTGCAGGCGCAAGTTGATCCAGATCTTCATCGCCAAACAATCGGTTTTCACCGGCATGCGGATTAATCCCGCAGACCCCTATTTTCGCACTCGGTTTATTTAATGATTTTGCCAATGCAAATGCTAAATTAATCACGGTAGTAGTGCGTGTTGTGGTACAAGCATCAATTGCAGAATGCAACGATTGGTGGGTTGTCAAATGAAACAGATAAAAATCACCGGAAGAGAGTATCATGGAATAATCTTTGACACCAAATTCATGCGCAAGGATTTCGGTATGCCCCGGCCAATGATGACCGCCGGCATGCATGGCTTCTTTATTGAGCGGTGCGGTCACAATCCCGTCAATTTTACCTTCACGCCCCAATTTACAGGCTTCGACAACAAAACGATATGCCGAATCACCCGCTACGGCGGAAATCTTACCGGCTTGAACCGCAGGCAACGGATCAGCAATCTGTAGCAACTCTATTTCATTGGAATCGTTGTTTAAGCAGCTTAAATCCGTCACTAATTTAATTTGGCTTGCCGAAAATCCTGATAACACGCAAGCGTTCGCTAACGCAGTATAATCGCCGATAACAAATAATTTAGCTTTGCGTCTTAAATCGGCGTGTGCTAATAACGTTTTTACGGTAATTTCAGGGCCGATTCCGGCAATATCCCCCATTGTCACCGCTAGTATTGGTAATGACATAATCCTACACTCCTACTTGTTTGAATGTTGCTGCATAATATTGCTTAAAAGTTGCTTATCTCCGAATCCTCCGGATTTGGTCATCACTTTCAATCCTTGATAAGTACCGCCGGCAATACGACACAGCGGAACGCCTGCGACAACCGCATGTAAAATCTTCATTTCATATACCGGTAAACGCGCTAAAAGTGCGGCTGCACCATCTCCGCCAAACAAAATTAAAGTATCAAAATCCGCATTATCCAGACAATATTTGCCTAAATCCGCCAGATATCCCGAAATAGTGCGGGCAATTTCATTGATATTTCCTGCGGCATTAATTTTCGCCGGATTAGCACGGATAATAACGTTCTCCTTGCTACAGTTGATCAGCGCTTTTAATTGCTGTTTCAAGGCCGGTTCCGAAATAGTTGCGTTAATTAATTGTGAGGGATGCGGACTGAAAACAATGGTTTTACCGCCTGTTGTCGCGATATATTCATCGACTTGAGCCTGACTGATTTCATGCACTGAGGTCACTAAAATAAGGGCACGTGACAGTGCAAAAGAGTGAGGAGAAGCGGGCTTGTTTGCCGATTTCTTCAGAACCTGCGCCAGACCGGCCGAACCAATAGGAATAATCTGATTGCCTAACTGCGCAATGACATTGGCAATCAGACTAAGATCCTGTGCAGTTTTGGCATCAACCACCAATTGCGTTGCCGCTGATGTCGTAATGATATGCTGCAATTCTTGCTCAGATGTAAATCCGCTGATAATCTCGGCTTGAGGTAACAGCTTATCCATTGAAGCAGACGGCACGGGACAAATCGGATCTCTGCCTGATGCCGTTTCATGCACAGGAATGCCATTGACATATAAATGCCCCTGTTCGATTGTCCTGCCCATTTCAGGATAGGCAGGACAAATCACAGCTTTCGCATCGGGATAACGCAAACGCCAAGCCTGCAGCGCACCTTCTATCTGATAAGCAACCGAACCTCGCATCGTCGAGTCAATTTTTAAATAAATCTGCTCAATGCCGTTTTGTAAACCAGCCTCAACCGCACTTTTAGTCAATTGAACTGCTTTTTCACCGACCGGACGTGCATCAGTAGAAACCGTAAATACTTCAGCTTGTGAGAAATCCGTCTGATGTAAATAATCGGAATTGACCTGTAAGATAGTCGAAAATCCGTTCTCGGCAAACATTACGCCAGTATCATTAGCGCCGGTTAAATCATCGGCAATCACAAGAATATTATTTTTCATATCAATTACCCTCTTTAAAATGATCTTCCAAGCCGCCCTGACGTTTCAACACCCAAGCCGCAACCAACGGAGCCAAAATCGCAGACACCAACACTGCTGCGGCTATTTGCGCAGTTGCCGTTTGAACGTACTGCGCCATATTCGGATCAGCCTGCGCAACAATTTCCGGTGTAATAATCGCGTTACCGGCAGTGGTTCCGGCAGCAAATCCTATCCCTGATTGTGTTCCTCTTTTAAGAATCACTTTATAGCCAAAATAAACAAAAGCACCGGTCAACAAAGAAGCGACGACACCTAAAATAATTCCCGTTGCGCCACCGGTGACAATAGAATGCAAATTGATTCCGGTACCAAGCGCAAATGCAAAAAACGGAATAACAATCGCCCCGGTCGGCTTCATAATATTGGTCCATTTAGGATCAAGATTCCCAATAACCATACCGACCAATAACGGAATAACCGCCGCTAACATGAGCGAAAATGGAATATCCGCCAATCCGGAAACCCCAAGAAACAGTAAAACAAAAAAAGGTCCGTCATTAACCGCCGATGCGACATAAGCCCCTCTATCGCGATAATCGCCATACTTACCAGTAAATGCCAGCCAGATACCACCGTTTGAGTTAGCGACTACAGTTAATATTGCTAAAAGCGAAATTCCCATAATGCCGTCTGAACCGACAACCAAACCGATCAGCGTAATTAATCCTGCTGGAATAATGGTTTTAAATAGCAGGACTACTCCTGTGTGCGCCAAGACCGGTCCGGAACTACGAACGGTAATCTGCATACCCGTTGCAAAAATTAATAATGCAATCAAAGGTCCGGCTGAGGATTTGAAAAGTGCGGTAGTGAATGAACCTATACCCAAAAACTCCGGAAAAAAAGTACCGATAATTGATCCCAATATAAGAGGCACAACCATCGTTCCACCCGGAATCTTGTTCATCCAATCATATAAAGGAACTAACGTTTGAGTCTTTGAGTCTATCTGATTAACTGACATAACCATCTCCTTAGAATATAATTACGCACAACTTGTACGTACAAGTTATAATGTAGCAGAAGATTTAGATTGTCAATCAGTAAAATTAAATTGTGGTTTCTAGATCAAACATAATTTTATCGCCACGATGATAAGTCGAAAAAACTTCGACGATGTTATTATTTTTATCAAAGGTCGTGCCTTTTAGCAGTAAAAGAGGGCTACCGATAGGAATATTCAAGTGTTCCGCAATATGTGACGGCGCCGCAATGGCATAAATATGGCGGGTCGAACGTTCTAGTTCAACATCGGCATCTTGCTTTAAAATCTTATGTAAAGAGGTATTCACTAACTTCTCAGGGCTAAGCCAACTTAGATACTTTGTCGGCAAATAAGTTTCGATATAAGCAATTGGCTGGGTAATATCGGAGCGGATTCGTGCTAAATACAATGCTTGCTTCTCATTCCAAAATTGATTGGCTTTATCATAATCCACTAATTCAAAAGAGATGATTTTTGTATTAACCATCGTTCCCATTTTCTCGATTTGCATACCCAAACCGTTTAACGACTGCACTACCCGATGAATCCGATTAACCGGCAACACGAAGCTGCCTTTTCCCTGCGCTTTGCTGATTAAACCTTCCACCTCTAATTTAGCCAGCGCTTGACGTATCACCGAACGTGAAACACCAAACATTTTTTGCAATTCCGCTTCCGACGGGAGAAAACCATGAATCGTTTCGGATAGGATCTCATGTTTCAATTTTTCAATTATATTGATATATAACGGCGTTTTTTTGGTAATTATAGTCATCGGGATAGCATTTATATTTAAATATAGATTGCATTTGAGTATAGCAACTCTTTCTCATTCTTCCTATAATTTACACCAATGATCATTCACTTCAGGAATCTACCAACATGGTTGCCCCAACCCAAATCACCTTTTTCCAACGCTTTGAACAAGATATTCTCAACGGCAGCAAAACCATTACGATTCGAGATCAAAGCGAAAGCGACTATCAACCACAAAGTATTGTCGATGTTTTCACCAATGAAACACAGCGTTGGTTTGCCCAAATCCGGATCTTATCGGTCACGCCGATCACTTTTGAACAACTAAATTCACAACATGCTGCACAAGAAAATATGACACTGCCCCAGCTGCAAACCGTTATTCGGGAAATTTATCCGAACGAAACCGCACTTTTTGTGATTCAGTATGAGTTAATCAAATAGCATACTCGGTCAATTTCGATGCCTGTTTTTTCCAAATCAGACGGCGATTCGGGCATCTAAAATCTAATACTCACACTCTTTTTCTATGCATTTCAGTGATAGCTGTCACAAAAAACCACGCCAATTAAATAAAATACTGTTTCTATTTGATCATATTTTGAAATCTTGATTTCATATTAATTATGACTTGATTGAATGGGAGCAAGCAATTGAGCATATTGATATGAATATTTAAAAGCTGTATATCCATATGAATTCACTATTAAATAATATTACCGTGAGGAATTATTATGAAAAAATTCTATTCTGCAACTTGGGAATCTGTTAAAACCCACCCTCTACCCGATTGGTATGATGATTATAAATTCGGTATTTTTATTCATTGGGGAATTTATTCCGTACCAGCGTTTGCGCCCTTGACTTGGGAGCTGGGAGAAATTGAAATTGATGAACAGTGGTTTTGCAATAATCCTTACGCAGAATGGTATTTTAATTCGATTAACGTCAAGCAAGGTCCGACTTATCAGCACCACCTCCAAACTTACGGCAAAGATTTCAGCTATCGTGATTTTCTGCCGCTTTGGAAAGCCGAAAAGTGGCAGCCGGCGGAATGGGCGCAATTATTTAAACAAGCAGGGGCAAAATATGTGGTATTGACCACCAAACACCATGACGGTTTCTGTCTTTTCCCAAGCCGTTACACCGATTATCACTGCCTGAATCACGGACCGAAGCGTGATATTTTGGGCGATTTGAAAAGTGCGGTCGAAGCGGTCGGCTTAAAAATGGGAACCTATTATTCCGGCGTTATCGATTGGACATTTTCCTGTGCGCCGATTTTCACCGAAAGCCAAAATATGTCAAATGCCAGCCCAACTTATGCTTACGCCGATTATGCTTTCAATCAGGTCTTAGAGCTAATCGACGACTATCAGCCGGCAGTACTATGGAACGATATCGGCTGGCCGAAACAGGGCGAGCATATGCTACCGAGCCTGTTTTCTCACTACTATAATCAGGTGGAAGACGGCGTGGTCGATGATCGTTGGAACGGCTTGTGGTGCGATTTCACTTCGAAAGAGTATAAACACGGCGAAGCCTCCCGTGAGCGGAAATGGGAAATGTGTCGTGGCTTGGGGCTGTCATTCGGGTATAACCAAAACGAAAGCGATGACGATTTGATTTCGGTGGAGAAATTGGTGGCGCTGTTGGTGGAAGTGGTCGCCAACAATGGCAATTTATTGCTGAACGTCGGGCCGAAAGCCGACGGCACGATTCCAAACGGACAAGTTGAGCGCCTAACCGCACTTGGCAATTGGTTGGAAGTGAACGGCGAAGGAATTTATGCTAGCCGTTGCAGCCACCGCGAATCTTATCGCCAAGCCGATTTGGATTTCCATTTCACCAAAAAAGAGACCGACCTGTACTGCTTCGTCAGCGGGCTCCACACCGGTGAGACCCGTTTTTCGCTACCTTGCAACACGACTGTCAGCGCTTTGAATCCGGCAGTAGAATTCTCGCAACAACGGCAAGGCGATAACGTGGAAATTACCGTGCACAACTATCAATCGGCTTGGCAAGTGTTATGCTTCAAAGCTGTCAACGGCGAATAGGAGGGGCGTGATGAGCCAGTTTAGCCAAAAAATGATCCGTTATATGGATAAATACGTCACCCCGACCGCACTTAAGTTAGAAAAACAGCCGCACATTTCCGCTATCCGTGATGGCTTTATCGTGGTTCTGCCGTTCTTGATTGTCGGCAGTTTTATCATGATTTTACTGATTCCTCCTTTTGATCAAAACACCACTAATAGTTTCGGCATCGCTTGGTGGCGTTTTGCCACTTGGGCAAGCGATTACGGCTGGACATTTTTCCAAATGTCGTTCAATGCGATTTCGTTATTTACCTCCGCCAGTATAGCCTATAACCTCGCCAAGGCTTATAAACGGGAGCCGCTGCCAGCAGCGTTTCTATCAGTGATGACGTTTTTACTGATCGCCGCACCGGTGAAAGACGGTGCAATGGACATTAAATTTTTCGGCGGTATCGGGCTGTTTTCTGCGATTTTCGTTGCGATTTACACCGTAGAAGTCACCCGTTTGCTGGAATATTTGAATATCCGCATCCGTCTGCCAAAAGAAGTGCCAAGTGCGGTCGCCGAATCGCTGAATATCGTGATCCCGATTTTAGCCATGTTGGTCACTATTTTCCCGTTTTCGATTTATGTTGAACATGCGATGGGTGTCACCATTCCGCAGCTAATCATGGACTATATGGCGCCGTTGATCAAAGTCAGCGATTCGCTTGGGGCGATTATGTTGTTTGTATTTGCTACCCACTTACTGTGGTTCTTGGGCATTAACGGCTCCCTCGTATTAATGCAGCTTTGGACCCCGTTCTTACTGCAAAATATGGCGGCCAATTTGGCGGCGTTACAAGCGGGTGAACCACTTCCTTTTATTGTTACCAACTCCTTTTGGGATTTTTATATCGTACACGGCGCTTCCGGCGGGGTGATTGCGCTGGCATTTTTACTGGTTCGCAGCCGCTCGGTGCATTTACGTTCAATCGGCAAAATCGGGTTGGTACCGTCTTTCTTCTCTATCGGCGAACCGATTGTTTACGGCGTACCGATGGTGGTCAATCCGCTCTTCTTTATCCCGTTAATTTTTGCACCGATGGCAAATGCAATAATCGCCTATTTGATCTTAGATTTTGACTTGATTCACCGGGTCTATCTGATGGCACCGTGGACAACACCTGCACCAATCGGCGCTTATTTAGTCTCCGGCGGCGATATTTGGGCACCTGTTTTAAGTATCGGATTGATTATTTTGGATATTTTTATCTATTATCCGTTCTTTAAAGCCTATGAACGCCAGTGTGTTAAACGTGAGCAGGAAAAAGATCGTGAGTTAGCCGTGCAACAAGCCTAACCGTACTTCTTTATCTGCTGTCAAACAAAAAGCCGCTGAATATCTGAACTGTACACCAGCGGCTTTCTAAGTGGTTAAGAATAATTAAGGAATATCATGCCCTTGTGCGGCTTTATAGACTTCGATCCAATCTTGTTCGGTGAACCGGATTGAGAGGGCGTCGACCGCTCTTTGAATCCGGCGCAGTTCGCCGGAGCCGATCACTGGGGTGATTTTTGCCGGGTGGCTGAGCAGCCAGGCATAAGCGAGGGTATCGAGATGGGTTTGGTTAAAGCGTTGTCCAATGTCTAGCAAGGCTTTGCGTACCCGCACCCCGGCAGGATTGTCTTTGTTGAATAGTTCGCCGCCAGCCAGTGGCGACCATGCCATTGGGCGAATCCGTTTTTCCATTAAATAATCGAGCGTACCGTCGTCAAATGGGGCTAAATGCAACGGCGAGATTTCAATCTGGTTGGTCAGCAGCGGTTGGTCGAGGTAGGATTGTAGCATGCTGAACTTCGACGGGGTGTAGTTGGATACGCCGAAATACCGCACTTTGCCGCTACTGTGCAGATGTTCGAAGGCTTTGGCAACCTGTTCCGGATCAACACAAGGAGAGAGGCGGTGAATCAAAAGCAAATCGAGATAGCCGCACTGCATTTTGGCGATAGAGCGCTCCGCCGAAGCAACGATGTGTTCGTAGCTGTTGTCGTAGTAATGGCTGTCAATGGTCGGAAATTCCTGACTTGGGAACAAGATACCGCACTTGGTGATCAGTGTGATCTCTTGGCGCAAAGATGGTTTTAATTTCAGCGCTTGACCGAACGCTTCCTCGTTGGTAAACGAGCCATAGCAGGCGGCATGGTCAAAAGTGCGAATCCCCAGCTCGATAACCTGCTCGGTCAATTGCAATAATTGCTGCGGGGTTAAATTCCATTGTTTCAAGCGCCAATAGCCGTGAACCAGACGATCCAATTGCATTTCCGTTGGGGTTTGCATAGCTTCTCCTTTTATTTATGCTGTGATTTATAGCTTGAATCATACCGTAAAACGGTAGCTAGCTATAGCAATATAGCTGTTTTTTTATGCAATAATGAGGGTCTGTTGATCTTTGTTTATAATTTGAGTTATAGACCCTAATCAAAAACAGAAGGCGACGTTTGAGCGTTTTTCAGGTTTTTCTGATGTTCTTTAATCAACGTTATAAACGGTTGCGCAAAGCGATCCAACTTGCGCAGCCCGACGCCGTTGATTTGTAACATTTCATTATTGGAGGTCGGCATCAGCTGCGCCATTTCCTGCAAGGTAGCATCATTAAACACGATATACGGCGGGATGCTCTCTTTGTCGGCAATCTGCTTGCGTAGAAAACGCAGACGAGCAAACAGATCTTTGTCATAATCTTTCAAGCTGGAACTTTGCGTGCGCTGAATCACCGACATTGACAGACGTGGGGTTGCCAATGAAAGTGCGGTTTCGCCGCGTAGAATCGGGCGGGCAGCTTCAGTCAGGCGCAGCGCGGAAAACTGCATGATATTCTGTTCGATATAGCCCAGATGAATCAGCTGGCGGATCACATTCATCCAATACTCTTGGCTCTGATCTTTACCGATGGCGAACACCGACAGTGTGTCGTGCCCATGCTCTTTAATCCGCTGATTCTGTAAACCGCGCAAGATTGCTACTACATAATGTGTGCCGAAATTTTGCCCGATACGGTAAATCACCGACATCACTTTTTGCGCGTCCAGCAAGCCGTCGTAAGATTTGGGCGGATCGAGGCAGACATCGCAGTTTTTGCACGGTGTGCTACGGTGTTCACCAAAATAGTTCAGCAGCACCAAACGGCGGCAAATTTGCGATTCAGCAAAGGCTCCCATCGCCTGCAATTTATGTTGTTCAATTTGGCGCTGCGGGCTTTCCGGTTTTTCCAATAATATTTTATTCAACCAAGCGTAATCGGACGGATCATATAACAACACCGCTTCTGCCGGCAGATCGTCACGCCCGGCACGCCCGGTTTCTTGGTAATAGGCTTCAATGCTGCGCGGCAAATCAAAGTGCAGCACAAAGCGTACATTGGATTTGTTGATGCCCATACCGAATGCCACCGTCGCTACCACCACTTGAATATTATCGCGCTGAAACGCCAGTTGCGTGGCTTCACGCTGCTCAATCGTCATGCCGGCATGGTACGGCGCACAGCTGACCTTACGCCGTTGCAGGCTTTCACACAGTTGCTCGGTTTTTTTGCGGCTGTTGCAATACACAATACCGCTCTTGCCTTTTTGCGCCAGCACAAAACGGCACATCTGCTCTACGCCTTTGTATTTTTCAACCAAGGTGTAACGGATATTGGCGCGATCAAAACTGCCGATATAGTGATAAGGTTGGCTTAGATCGAGGTGTTGTAGAATATCTTTACGCGTGGCACTGTCGGCAGTAGCAGTCAGCGCCATCACCGGCACATTGAGGAAACTCTTTTTCAAGCCACCAAGTGCGGTGTATTCCGGACGAAAATCGTGTCCCCACTGTGAGATACAGTGCGCTTCATCAATTGCAATAAAACTGACTCGACACTGGCAGATAAACTGAAAAAATGTGGTGGTCATCACTTTTTCCGGCGAAATGTACAACAGTTTTAATTCGCCGTTAATCGCTTTGTTTTGCACTTGTTGCTGTTCGGCAAACGATTGGGTCGAGTTCAGATAAGCGGCTTCAACCCCGTTGCTTAACAGTTGATCGACCTGATCTTTCATCAGTGAAATCAACGGCGAAATCACTAACGTCAAACCGTCAAAACACAGCGCCGGCACTTGATAACACAGCGATTTACCACTGCCGGTCGCCATCACCACCAAGCTGTCCTGCCCGCTTAACGACGCTTCAATAACTTGCTGCTGCCCTTGACGAAAGGCATGATAACCAAACACTTGCTGTAACACAGCAAGTGCGGTTTGCAGGGTCGGGGCATTGGACGGTTCAGCAGACATTAAGCCACGGTCACCGTTTCACCGTAATACGCACTGAGCGCTTCGCTCAATAACGGAAAAAACGCTTGCTGATCAGCGGTCAGCCATTGCCCGTCGTGAAATTTGAAATGGTAGCCGCCCAGTTTGCTTGCCAACCACAGCTCGAGCAACGGTTCTTGTTTGTTGATCACAATCTGCTGCCCGTTTTCAAAAGTGATAGAAAAAACTGAGCCGTGCGTGTCACAATCAACGTCCACTTCTTGCTCATCAAGTTGTTCTTCAATGTAAGACCAGGTTTGTTCAACCTGTTGATGAAATTCTGCTACGTTCATAAAATATCGGTTCTTTACTGAATCAGTGGTGACAAATTATAGTGGCTTTAACACAATTGTGATAGCACAAAGCCACAATTAATGGTAAAAATAGCCGTTATCAATAGAATTGAAAAAGATGAGGAAATCAGAATGAAAAAATGCTGGCGCTGTCTGTTGGCGGCTTCAATGTTGTTGGGTATCACCGCTTGTGGCGTGAAAGGTCCACTCTATTTTCCACAGACCGAACAGCCAACAGCAAGCCAAACCTCAAAATAAAATATAACAACAGAGTGAAATAATATGGATTTTTTTCAGTATCAACACAACCGCCTTATGGCGGAAAACGTCGCAGTCAGCGACATTGTCGCACAGTTCGGCACCCCACTGTATATCTATTCCCGCGCCACTCTCGAACGCCACTGGCACGCTTTTGATAACGCTTTCGGCGATCACCCGCATTTAATCTGTTATGCCGTTAAATCCAATTCGAATATTGCCCTGTTGAATGTGATGGCAAAACTCGGTTCGGGGTTTGATATTGTGTCACAAGGAGAGTTGGAACGCGTGTTGGCAGCAGGCGGTGATGCCAGTAAAATCGTATTTTCCGGTGTGGCAAAAACAGAGCAAGAGATCGCCAGAGCGCTGGAAGTCAGCATTCGCTGTTTCAATGTTGAATCCATTTCCGAATTGAAACGAATTAACCAGGTTGCAGGGAAAATGGGCAAAATTGCGCCGATTTCGCTACGGGTCAACCCGGATGTCGATGCCAAAACCCACCCTTACATCTCCACCGGTTTAAAAGAAAACAAATTTGGTGTCAGCGTTGATCAAGCCAGAGCGGTTTACCGTTTGGCACAATCATTGCCTCACATCAACATCAGTGGCATGGACTGCCACATTGGTTCGCAATTGACTGAATTACAACCGTTTTTGGACGCAACCGACCGTTTATTGGTGCTGATGCAGCAACTTAACGAAGACGGCATCGAACTACGCCACCTTGATCTGGGCGGTGGCTTGGGCGTGCCGTATCACGGCGAACAACCGCCACATCCAAGTGAATACACCACCGCACTTTTAGCCAAATTAAGCGCCTATCCGCAACTGGAAATTATCCTTGAGCCGGGACGTGCGATCACTGCCAACGCTGGGATTTTAGTCAGCAAAGTCGAATATCTGAAAAGCAATGAATCACGCCATTTTGCGATTGTCGATGCCGGAATGAACGATATGATCCGCCCTGCGCTGTATCAAGCCTATATGGAAATTATCGAGGTTGACCGCACTTTAGCACAAACCGAACAACGCCAAAGTGCGGTTTACGATATCGTCGGCCCGATTTGCGAAACTTCCGATTTTCTCGGCAAGCAGCGCCAGCTGACAATCGCCGAAGGCGATTTAATCGCACAACGCTCTGCCGGTGCTTACGGTGCCAGTATGTCTTCCAACTACAATTCTCGCCCACGCACCGCCGAAGTGATGGTCGATGGCGACCAAGCTCATTTGATCAAACGTCGTGAAAGTTATGCAGATTTATGGCGCGATGAAAAATTGTTGCCTTAATCGCTTTGTGGTAACGCCACTGATTCGTTCAGTGGCGTTATGTTAAATTAAGTCACTAAATTTAAAAAACATTGCAAAAAAATAGAGATAATTTTATTCGGTTTATTAAATCATAAAAACTATAATTAATTTTAAAAGCCCTTATAATGTTTAGGTCCGTTTCTTCCAGAGATACATAAAATGAATAAATCATTAGAACTTGAACAACTAGAAAGCCAAATTCGAGATCGCTATGACAATCTGAGTAAACGCTTGAAGCAAGTGGCTAAATACATTCTGGATAACTCAAATAGTATCGTATTCGACACCGTAGCGGTGATCGCCGAACGAGCAGACGTGCCGCCGTCCACCTTGATTCGCTTTGCCAATGCGTTTGGTTACAGCGGTTTTAACGAAATGAAACAGATATTTCGCGAAAACCTGATGGAAGAGACGGTTAATTACAGTGAAAGAGCGGTTTTGTTCGATAAAATTGATCCCGACAATGCCACACAAGGAGCGCCGAACGAGATCCTGAATGTATTTGCTCAAGCGAATAATCAGGCTTTATTGCAATTGGTCAATCAAATCAGCCCTGAGCAGCTTGAAAGTGCGGTCGAGCTGCTGCATTCTGCCAACAATATTTTTATTATTGGGCTAAAACGTTCTTTCAGTGTCGCCAGTTATTTAAATTATGCGTTGCATCATCTGGATTGCCACTCGTATATTATCGACGGCTTGGGCGGTATGTTTGAAGAACAGTTGAATCTGATTAAGCCGGGCGATGTGGTGGTCGCAATCAGCTTTTCGCCTTACGCTAAAGAAACCATTAATATTATGAATGCCGTTGCCAAAAGCGGCGTGAAGCAAATTGCCATCACCGACAGCCAAATCAGTCCGCTCGTCGGCTTCAGTGATGTGGCTTTCGTGGTCAAAGAAGCGCAAGTCAGCGGCTTCCGCTCACAATGTGCCACCATGACCTTGGTGCAAACGCTGGCAATCTCACTGGCGTTTAAACGCAAAGAATAAAAGCGTTTTTCCGTGCACGGTTGCCCCTCATAAACCGCTCTATCGAAGCCTGAAACCTGTAGTTTGTCGCTACAGGTTTTTTACTTTTTAAGATAATCCGTTAGTCGGCGACACGGTATTTATCCAATAATCGGATATTGACTTTCGCCAATAGATCGCCGTGTAATTTGTAATAACGGAAATAGACACATAATTTAATCACATAGAACAAAATCGGTAAGGCGATCATAATCATTTCCATCCAGAAAATGGTTTCCGGGGTTTGGGCGACATTCGGGACGTAATGAATTGCCGTCAGTAGCACCCCGATCAAAAAGGCCGATACCGCAGAACCGGCTTTGACCACCATGGTTTGTACCGCATAGGCGATACTTTCGGAACGGATGCCCAGTTTATATTCACCATAATCTACCGTATCCGCCACCATGATCACTTGTAGTGTCCAGAATAAAGCACTACCAATTTGCATAAAGACGCCGGCTGTGATGATTAAAAAGATGTTGCCGTGATCGACCAAACCGGTATATGCCAAAATGGCGCAGCTTAAAATGGAGAAGATTGAAATACTCGTCCATAACGTTTTGCGTGAAAACAGTTTGGCTAAACGGGCAAACAAGATGATTACGGTAAGATTAGCGATACCGGCATACGACATATAGTACGGGAATAACTCTTTATCGCCGACAACATAAGTAAAGTAGTACACCGCAAAGCCTGAGATAATATTACCGGCAATGTTATAGCACAGCGCCATCACTAGCAGGCTGGACAGTTGGTCATTTTTCGGAATCAATGAGACTAAGGTTTTCAACGGGATTTTCTTAGCCGGCTGATCGCTATCTTCAAATTGATCCGATGAATATTTCTCTTTGACATTGGCCAGGGTGATAATGGTCGAAGCAATGAAGAAAGCGATGATGACAAGGGTAAACATGCGGAAACCATAGCCTTTATCCGCTCCGCCGACATAATCGACAAACGGCATACATATTCCGGCGGTGACAAAACCCGCCAGGCTGGCAAAAAAGCGTGGGTAAGGCACGAGTTCTTCACGTTCGCGCTGCTCCAGTGTTAAGGTCGGGGTTAATGACCAAAACGGAATATCCATGAGGGTATAAGTCATACCCCAAAGAATATAAGTGACTGCAATATAAACAAGTTGTGCCGTGCCGCTAAAAAAATCGGCACAGAAGAGGGCGAAAAGCGCAAGGGAATTGACAATCGTGCCGATTAGAATCCAAGGTTTGAATTTTCCCCAACGGGAGCGGGTGCTATTAACAATCCAGCCCATAATCGGGTCATTTAATGCATCCCAAACCCGTGCCACCATAAAGATGGTGCCGACAATTGCCGCACTGACACCCAGCACATCGGTGTAGTAATACATCAAGTACATATACACGATACCGATAGCAAAATCTTTACCGTAGGCACCGAGTCCAAAGCTGATTTTGGTTTTCATTGATAAGCTCATAACACGTCCTTTTATTTTGACGAAATGTCGGGCATTCCGGCATTTCCGATTAATGTCAGGTGATTAACGGTAGATCCATTGCGGCATCCAGTCTTTATGCGCCACCAACAACTCATCGACCAAACTGTAAATCTCATCCAAGCCTAATGCGGCGGCGGTGTGCGGATCGAGCATGGCTGCGTGATAAATACGATCACGATTTTCGCTCAAAATGGCTTCAGTGGTGAGCCGTTGTACATTGATGTTGGTTTGCATGAGTGCGGCTAAATGGTTCGGTAATAAACCGACTTTAGTGGGTTGAATACCGTTGGCATCAACCAAGCAAGCCACTTCAACACAACACCCTTGCGGCAAATTATCAATCAATGCGGTATTTTGCACATTGCCATAAATCACGCTTGGCACGCCCGTCCAAATAGCATTGATAATCGTGCTGGCATACTCTCTCGACTCCGGCATTTGAATACTGTCCGCTTTTTTATATTTTTCCAGATCACTTTTCCAAGCAGCAATTTGTTCAACACAACGTTTCGGATATTCATCCAATGGCACTTTGTAGCGCTCGATTAAGTCAGGACGATTTGGCTTAATGAAATATGGCGTGTATTCGGCAAAGTGCTCGGAAGATTCAGTAACGAAATAACCTAATTTTTTCAGCATTTCGTAGCGGACAAGGTTATTACAGCGCGGGTTGTGATCGATTCGCGGTTTTGGTGCGGTGCCTTGTTCAAATGCGTTTAACAGATCAGGATAAATACTGGCGTAGCTGCCGTCCGCTAAGCGTTTTTCCAGATTTAAGTAAAATGCCATATGGTTGATGCCGGCACAGGTGTAGCGCAAATCGTCCGGGTTCAGTTCCAAATCGTGCGCCAATTCTTCAGCAGTTCCCTGCACCGAATGGCACAGCCCGACCTGTTTGATGTGTGGGTATTTTTCATACATCGCCCAGGTGTTCATCGCCATCGGGTTAACATAGTTCAGCATGGTGGCATTTGGGCAAACTTCAGTCATATCTTCACAGATTTGCCATAAGTGCGGTATGGTGCGCAGCGCCCGCATAATGCCGCCAACGCCGAGCGTATCGGCAATGGTTTGTTCCAATCCATATTTTTTACAGATCTCAAAATCGGTGACGGTACAAGGCTCATAGCCGCCAATTTGAAATGCCACCACCACAAAATCCGCATCACGCAGTGCTTCTTTTTGATTGGTATAGCATTCGATACTGCCATTTGCCCCGGCGGATCGCATCAATTTATCGATCACAAACTGTGATTCCTGCAAACGTGTTTGGTCGATATCCATCAGTGCGATTTTCGCCTGTTTCAATGTCGGTTTATGGAAAACATCACTCAGAATATTTTTCACAAAAATGGTTGAGCCGGCGCCGATAAAGGTAATTTTAGGTGCATTCATACGGATTTACTCCTTTACAGTGGTGAGTTGTCATTTGAATTCTACCTTCATCATGGCACTACTCATTTAAGGAAGTCGCTTCGAATTATCCGATAAAATTCCTGAAAGCTCATTTTTATGGATCATCACGACATAATCTGAAGTTTCAGGATTATTTAACGGAAAAATACTATTTTGCACATGATAAAAATGTTAGCCTTAATCGCAATAAAGAGAGATTTTGGAGTGATAACCAATGAAAAAAACGATGTTACAAACCGCACGCTTTAAAGCGGTCGAAGGCGATACCTTTGGCAGCGAAAGCATTAGCCCGTTGGCACTGTATTCTGATAACCAGCCGTTAAGAGTGAATCTGCAATATCCACCGGCAGCCATGCCGGGCTATCACTGGCACGGTCATATGGAGATCAATATTCCGTTTGATGACGATGTGGACTATATTTTTAACGGTCACAACGTGACGATAAAGGCAAACCATATCACCCTATTTTGGGCTTCGGTTCCGCATCGTGTGGTTGATTGCCGACAATGCAAGGCAATGGCGGTACTGGATGTGCCGGTGCATCTGTTTCTGTCTTGGCCGCTGCCGCAAGATTTAATCAATCATATTACTCACGGCATGATTATCCAATCGTTGAATCCGGATCTCGTCAGCCAATTTGAAGTGGCGCGTTGGGAAAAAGAGTTAAAAATGCCCGCCTTGAGCCGCCAGCAGTTGGTTTATGATGAAATCGAATTGATGATAAAACGGATCGCCTTGGACGGTTGGCAATTGCTGTTGGAAAAAGTGTATGAGCCGAACGGTCAACAAAAATCGTCCAAACACACTCAGCATTATGTCAGCTTAATGCTCGACCACATTGCCAGCCATTACAGCAAGTCTTTAACCGTGAACGATGTGGCAAGTGCGGTCGGATTAAATACCAATTATGCAATGGGACTATTCCAAAGCGTGATGCAGCTGACAATTAAGCAATACATCACCATGATGCGAATTAACCACACCAAAGCCCTGTTGAGCGACACCGACAAAACCATGCTAGATATTTCGCTGACCGCCGGATTCAACTCCATCAGCCGGTTTTATGATAATTTTCAAAAATACACCGGCTTCTCGCCAACCCACTATCGCAAAATGATTCGCTCTAATGATAAATGGTTAGCGCAGGGGTTTAACCCGACCGAGCAACCGAAAAAAGGGGCTAGTAATGGGGAGGCTTTAATTGCGAGGGTTTAGTTTTAAAAAACAGTGAGCGGCTAAAAAGTTAGCCGCTCAGCTGCAATGAAAAGAGAAGCGTAATTACCTAAACTTCCGCGCATATTCTTCACTGTTGATCCATTGATGATCCTGCTCCCAGCTGAAACGCCATTTGCGTAGCGGACCTGCCATCACATTTAAGTAATAGTTGTTATAACCCGCAATGGTTGACACCGGATGGTAGCCTTTCGGCACTTTGACCACATCGCCATCGTAAACCGCCATACATTCGTCCAACGTGCGGTCGTCGGTATAAACCCGTTGCAGGCAGAAGCCCTGTTGCGGCTCGAAACGGTGGTAGTAAGTTTCTTCCAAATAAGTTTCGGTTTCTGAATTTTTCTGATCATGTTTATGGCTCGGGAACGAGCTGGTATTGCCTTCGTCAGTAAACACTTCGACCACCAATAAACTGTCGGCGGCTTCAGTTTCCGGCAAGATATTGTGCACCAAGCGCTGATTATTGCCGAAACCACGTTTTTCCACGCCGACATCTTGCGGTTTAATCACCCGAATCGGTAAGTTGCCATTGCTAGGCGCACGACAAATGGCCAGCTCCACCTCGGTATCAGCTATCACTCTCACCTGTTTATGATGCGGCACATACAGTGAATACGGTGGAATCCGCTCAAAAGGCGAAGTGCGGTTGCCTAGATGTTCGAAAATTTTTCCATCGACCGCAAATGAAGCGTAACCGGACACCACCACAAAACAAACTTCCGTATTTTCAGTGTTGATTTCCTGCGACTGACCGGCGGACAGATGCAGCAGTTCGAAACCGACGTATTCCCAATTGGCGTTTTGCGGGGTGATTTGTTGGCGAAAGCCGTTATTAATAGCATTGGATTTGGACAGTAATGGGCTCATGACTAACCTCTGTTTTAGCGTCTGTGGTTCTTTTAAGCAAAAGTATAAGCGACAATCGGCTTTTGCTGAATCAGATCTTTTGCAAGATTCTACTTGGATCACAAAAAATGAAACAAAAATTTCATTTTTTACGGTTTTCGATTGAAAAAAATATTTCATAGGGGTATTGTATCCCTGAAATATGCCTTAATTGTCATCAGCCGATTTGTATCGAGGAGAAATATGAGCCAGTTTATTCCAAATTTTATCAATGGTAAAACCGTTGAAAGTCAAAGCGCCCGTTTAACACCAGTGTTCAATCCGGCGACCGGTGAACAAACCAAACAAGTTAAATTGAGTACCGCCGCTGAGGTGGATTCCGCAATTGCCGCCGCCCAAGCCGCTTATGCAGATTGGTCGAAACAATCTCCGCTACGCCGTGCTCGAATTTTATTTAAATTTAAAGAATTATTGGAAGCCAATTTTGATGAGCTCGCCAAATTGATCACCAGTGAACACGGCAAAATCTATTCCGATTCAATCGGTGAATTAACCCGTGGCTTGGAGGTGGTAGAATTCGCCACCGGCATACCGCACTTGTTGAAAGGCGAGTTCTCCGCCAATGTCGGGCGCGGCATCGACACCCATTCAGTGATGCAGCCGTTGGGTGTGGTCGCTGGGATCACTCCGTTTAACTTCCCGGCGATGGTGCCGATGTGGATGTTCCCGATTGCGCTGGCGTGCGGTAATACTTTCGTGTTGAAACCATCAGAAAAAGATCCGTCGCTGTCGATTCGTTTGGCAGAGTTGCTGCAACAAGCCGGTTTACCTGACGGTGTGTTCAACGTGGTGCAGGGCGATAAAGAAGCGGTGGATATTCTGTTGCGTGACCCACGCATTCAAGCCGTCAGTTTTGTCGGTTCAACTCCGATTGCCCAATATATCTACGAAGTCGGTTCGGCGCACGGTAAACGAGTACAGGCATTGGGCGGCGCCAAAAACCACGCCTTGATCATGCCGGATGCGGATATTGAAATGACAGCGAATGCGTTGCTGGGTGCGGCTTTCGGTGCTGCCGGCGAACGTTGCATGGCGCTGTCGGTTGCGGTCACCATTGACGATGCCGTAGCCGATGCGATTGTCAATAATCTGAAACCAAAAGTAGAAGCGTTGCGTATCGGTCCGGGCGTGTTGCCGGAAGGACAGAAAGAAAACGATATGGGACCGTTGATCTCAAAACCGCACTTGGAAAAAGTGTCAAGCTATGTTGATCAAGGTGTAGCCGCTGGGGCAACGCTCGTCGTAGACGGACGCAATTACAAAGTTGCCGGGCATGAAAACGGCTATTTTATCGGTGGCAGTCTATTCGATCACGTCACAACCGAGATGAGCATCTATCAAGAAGAGATTTTTGGACCGGTATTATGTGTGGTCAGAGCCAAAGATTATGCCAGTGCAATCAAGCTGATCAACGATCACCAATACGGCAACGGCAGTGCGATTTTCACCAGTGACGGCGACGCCGCCAGACAATACAGCCAAGACGTGCAAGCCGGCATGGTCGGGATTAATGTGCCGATTCCGGTGCCGATTGCCTACCATTGCTTTGGCGGTTGGAAAGCCTCGATTTTCGGCGCATTGAATGTATACGGCCCTGATGGTGTGCGTTTCTATACTCGTATGAAAACCATCACCAGCCGCTGGCCGAATCACAATGTGCGGGAACAAGGCGCGGCATTTAGTATGCCGACATTGTAACCATTTATGGTGAGTACAACGAAGATACAACATAAGAGGGCGGATTGAATATCCGCCTTTTTTAAAGCGATAAATGTAAGGAGAACACAATGAATACCGTCAGAATCGGACTGATCGGCACCGGTTATATCGGACGCTGCCACGCAATTGCCTACGCACAGGCTCCCACTGTTTTTAATTTACAGGGCAAATTAGTGCTGGAATATCTGGCAGAAATCACCCCGGAGCTAGCAGCACAAAAAGCACAGGAGTTTGGCTTCAAACGCTCCTCTGGCGATTGGCGTGATGTGGTGCGTGACCCGAATGTGGATGTAGTGGATATTTGTACGCCCAATTTTTTGCACCGCGAGATTGCACTGGAAGCGATTAAACACGGCAAACACGTGTACTCAGAAAAACCGTTGGCGCTAACCGCACTTGAAGCCAAAGAGATGTATGATGCCGCCACCCAAGCCGGGATTAAAACGTTGGTCGGATTTAACTATATGAAAAATCCCACCAGCCAACTGGCAAGAGAGATTATTCGCAACGGTGAAATCGGTGAAGTCATTCACTTTTACGGCACCCACAATGAAGACTATTTAGCCAGCCCGAACACCCCGATTGACTGGCACTGTTATCGGGCAAAGGCCGGCTTAGGGGCGTTGGGTGATATTGGCGCACATATTGTCAATATGGCGCAATATTTACTGGGCGAAGATATTGTCAGTGTCAGTGGCGATCTGCAAACTGTGATCAAACAGCGCCCGGATCCGCAAGACCCAAGCAAGCTGATTCAGGTTGAAAATGAAGATCAGGCAAGTAGCCTGCTGCGTTTTGCCAATGGGGTGATGGGCACGATTGAAACCTCAAGAATTGCCTGTGGACGCAAAATGGGCTTAACCTATGTAGTGACCGGTACTAAGGGCACCATTAGCTATACTCAAGAACGAATGGCGGAATTGAAGCTCTATCTACATGACGATAGCCCGGCACGCCAAGGCTTCAAAACACTGCTCACCGGCCCTCTGCATCCGGACTACAAACCGTTTTGCGTCAGTGCCGGTCATGGCATTGGTTTTAATGATCAAAAAACCGTTGAAATCCGTGATTTAATCCTTGGTTTAACCGAAGACAAGCCAATGTGGCCTGACTTTGAAGAAGGCTATAAAGTGTCGCGTGTTTTAGAAGCCATTGCCAAATCTGCCGCAAGCAAAGCCTGGGTTGATGTCTATTCCGAATAAAAACAACTAGCAAATTTCAGCAGATCATAGACAATTTTTATGATCTGCTTAACAAAATTGAAACAAATTTTCCAATATTATTGACAGCATTTCAGGTAATGCTATTCTTCATTTCGAAATGAACTAAACATTTCAAACATTAGAAATTATTGATTTTTTATTCTAAATTAAATAAATCGCCCTTTAACGTCGTATCCGAAACCACCTGTCTTTTCACCACTGTTTAGTCAAAGTCAGGCAGTTTCAGTTTTAAATACCATGACGTAGCTATGATTGATGTTTCTAATCGTATTATGTCACGTCCAAATATTATGAGGTGAATATATGAAAACAAGTCGTAAATTAGCCCTTTCTTTGTTAACGCTTGGCTTAGCGTTTAATGTTTATGCAAAAGATGAATTGGTAGTTTTCAGCCTGCCGAACTTATCCAGTCCATTTGAAGTGCAACTCTCCAAATCCGCGATGAATACCGCGAAAGAATTACAAGTCAATTTACAAGTTCTCGACGGGCAAAGCAGCTCCACCAAGCAAGCCGCCGACTTAGAAAATGCAATTACCAAAGGCGCAAAAGGGATTATCATCGCCCCTAACGATGTCAATGCGATTGCCGCCGCGGTGGAAGAGATTATCGACGAAAAAATTCCAACCGCAACGTTGGATCGTAAAGTACAAAGCAGCGAGCCGATACCGCACTTTGGCGCCAATAACTACACCGGCGGACAAGAAATCGCCAACGTCGTGAAAGGAAAATTCCCGGACGGTGCCAATATCATTTTGCTAACCGGACAACCAGGATCCAGCTCCAATATCGAACGGATGAACGGCATTCGTGATGGGCTAAAAGATGGCAAATACAACATTTTGGTCGATCAAACCGGCAACTGGTTACGTTCCGAAGGATTGCGGATTATTGAAAGTGTGCTACCAACCCTGAAACAAAAACCGGATGTTATTTTAGCCGCTAACGACGATATGGCTTTAGGGGCGATTGAAGCGCTGAACGGACTGGGCTATAAAGCCGGTGATATTTTGGTCACCGGATTTGATGCCGGCCCGGAAGCTTTGTCTCGTATTAAAGAGGGTTGGTTATACGCTACTGCCGATCAACGCCCAAGTTATGCGGTCAAAACCGCACTTGAGCAAGTCGTCGCCAAAGCGCGTGGTGGTGCAGAGGTTAAAGGACTGGATTTCGCCCCGACGGTGATCACGCAAAGTAACTTAAATGACGCAGAACGAATCGGAGAAGTGAAATAAATCAATTTCCGGCTGCACTATCCAGCATATTGCAGCCGGATCTGAGAGGTCTATATGTCAGCCCCTTTATTAAAAGTCCAGAATCTTACCAAAAGTTTTTCCGGCATCTTGGCACTGAACGGTGTGCAATTACAGGTTGCTGCCGGGGAAGTTCATGCCTTGTTGGGTGAAAACGGTGCCGGAAAATCCACTTTGCTGAAAGCCTTGTCCGGCGCACAGCCGCAAACCAGTGGCGAGATCATTTTCAATGGTAAAACCTTGGATATCAACGACAGCCCGCACGCCAGACAGCTGCAAGGCATCGTCACTATTTATCAAGAGTTCAATCTGTTGCCGAATATGACGGTAGCGGAGAATTTTTTCCTTGGGCGTGAACCATTAACCAAAGGCATCTTTGTTGATCGCAAAAATCTCGAACAAGAAGCCAAAATGGTGCTGGATAATCTCAAACTCAATATCTCACCCAATGCACAGGTGGCGCAATTGAGCGTCGCACAACAACAAATGGTTGAAATTGCCCGTGCTTTAACCTTGAATGCCAAGCTAATTATCATGGACGAACCCTCTGCGGCATTGAGCGATAAAGAGGTGGAAACCCTGCATCAAATTGTGCGTGATCTAAAATCCCGCGGGGTCAGCATTATTTATGTCACCCACCGCCTCAACGAAGTATTTGCGCTATGCGATCGTTTCACCGTTTTCCAAGACGGCAAATATACCGGTGAAGGCAACGTTGCCGAAACCAATGTAGATGAAATTATCCGTATGATGGTCGGACGTAATGTCATCTTCAACCGCCGCCCATCAAGTGAAACCCAACATAAAGATAAACCGGTGGTGCTATCCGTCCGTCATCTAAAAAAAGAAAAACCACAAATGGATCCACACGGTATTGCACTGCACGATGTCAGTTTCGATATTCATCAAGGCGAAGTGTTGGGGATCGCCGGCTTGGTCGGTGCAGGACGAACCGAAATTGCGCGTTGCCTGTTTGGCGCCGATCACTACCAATCAGGCGAAATCACCCTCAACGGCAAATCTTATCATGCCAACTCCCCATTGGAAGCATTGGATCTGGGCGTTGCGCTGGTGCCGGAAGACCGTAAAAAAGAGGGACTGGTACTCGGCTTACCGATTCGCACCAATATGACGCTTTCCAATTTAAAAAATCTGCTCACCATGAAATGGTTTGTGAATGAGAACCGTGAAACGGATTTGATCGAATCCTACCGTCAAGCACTCAGTATCAAAATGGCAAGCGCCTCCTTGGAAGCGCGCAAACTATCCGGCGGAAATCAACAGAAAATTATTCTTGCCCGCTGTATGTCATTAAACCCAAAAGTATTAATTGTTGACGAACCGACGCGCGGCATTGATGTCGGCGCAAAATCCGAAGTGCATCAAGTGCTGTTCGATATGGCGAAAAAAGGGGTTGCCGTGCTGGTGATCTCCTCCGACTTGCCGGAAATCATGGCGATTTCCGACCGGATTATCACCCTTTCGGAAGGAAAAGTGACCGGTGAGATCCACGGTGATGATGCCACCGAAGAAAAATTGATGTCAATGATGGCGATCGGTGTAAACCGGCATTAAGCAGCCTTGTAAGATAAGGAAAGTATTATGTTTGAGAACATGCTAAAAAATTTAGGAATTGTGGACGAAAATGGTAAAAAAGACCCGATTGCCTTTTTCGAGCGATTTGGGGTGCTGGTTTTTCTGGTATTTTTGATTATCTTTTTCCAATTCCAAAACAGTGCGTTTTTATCTGAACGCAATATCTTTAACATCCTGACCGAAGTCTCTATTTTCGGCATCATGGCGGTCGGCATGACTTTCGTGATTTTAACTGCAGGAATTGACCTTTCCGTCGGCTCCGTGCTGGCGGTGTGTGCAATTTTTGCCGCCCACGTGATTAAAGGTGACAACACCGTCACTGTCGAACCCGGTGCTTGGGGCGGCATGAGTTGGTTAGTCGGCTTGGGAATCTGTTTGGCGATGGGAACTTTCATCGGCTGGCTGCATGGTTTGGGCGTAACCAAATTGAAAATTCCACCGTTTATCGTCACCTTAGGCGGCATGACTATTTGGCGTGGTCTGACCTTGGTGATTAACGACGGTGCGCCGATCGCCGGTTTTGACCAAGGCTACCGCTGGTGGGGGCGTGGTGATCTGCTAGGAGTGCCGGTTCCGGTGGTGATCTTTGCCATTGTCGCCATTCTCGGCTATATCGCACTACACAAAACCCGCTGGGGACGCTATGTCTATTCCGTCGGCGGCAACCCAGAAGCCGCTCGCTTGGCTGGTGTCAACATCAACCGTACTTTGATCAGCGTCTATGTGGTCATCGGCGCACTGGCAGGTCTGGCTGGTTTTATCTTAAGCGCCCGCTTAGGCAGCGCCGAATCTGTTGCCGGAGTGGCATTTGAACTACGGGTTATCGCTTCCGTGGTCATCGGCGGCACCTCCCTGATGGGCGGTTATGGCCGCATCACCGGCACCATCTTCGGCTCAATTATCATGGGTGTCCTGATCAACGGATTAGTGCTAATGGACGTCTCCGCCTACTACCAACAAATCATCATGGGGGCTATTATTATCCTCGCAGTATCGTTTGATACTTATGCAAAAAGCCGGAGAGGGGCGGTTTAGTTAGCCTGAGTTTAGGGTCTGTTGATCTAAAGCGTTAGAAAAGCCGAATCGGAATCAATATTTCTATTCGGCTTTTTCTTATTTTTATTTCATCTTATAGCCGTTTAACAATCTCACCGTAGTTTTACACTTACCCCTTGTATCTTCACACACCTATTCTTCGATCATGCTCACAAAATCAATTAAAGTTGAT